>NZ_JAMBDS010000099.1:0-684 GCF_025143785.1 Brachybacterium sp. p3-SID1565 | reverse complement strand
ATCGAGGTGCCTGGTGAGCGGTTCCGGATCAGCGTGATGGTGCCGGTGATGACCCTGATGGGCCACTCCGATGCGCCCGCCCTGATCGATGGCACCATCCCGATCCCCGCCTCGATGGCCCGCATGATCGCGGCGGGGGAACCGTTCTGGCATCGCATCCTCACCGACCCTGTGACCGGCGCGCACATCCCCGCGACCACCACCAGCTACCGGCCACCCGCATCGATGCTCGAACAGCTCCGGATCCAGCACCCCGTATGCGCGGTGCCGGGCTGTATCCGGTCCTCCACCTCCCGCGCCGAGGCCGACCACATCACCGAGTACGACCACACCGACCCCACCGCCGGTGGCCAGACCTGCGTCGCGAACCTGCACCTGCTGTGCTTCACCCACCACCGGCTGAAGACCCTGGGCAGGATCGACCCCGTCCGCGGACCCGACGGCACCACCCACTGGAGAATCGGCACCACCACAGGAACCAGCACCACCACTGGAGCCAGCACCGGGCGCCCCCGCGCCGCGGCGTCGATCCCCGCCAACCGCGACCTGACCACCCCCCTGCTCGCCCAAGCACTCCACGACGCCTGGAGCCAGTACCAGTGGGGCCTCGAACTGACCGCCCTGGACCGCAACGGCACCCTCGACCAACTCCACCACCCCGACCACCCCGACCACGACGACACC
>NZ_JAMBDS010000098.1:0-1456 GCF_025143785.1 Brachybacterium sp. p3-SID1565 | reverse complement strand
CTGGGTGGATTCAATCGGTGGATGCAACACCCTCTTGCTCGAGTGACTGTAGCTGCTCGGCGAACACCTCAGCTGGAGACTTCCAGTCGAGGACCTTCCGGGGACGATTGTTGACTGCCAGCGCGACCGCTTCGAGGTCCTGCGCAGTCCAGCGTGAGAGATCGGTACCCTTCGGGAAGTACTGACGTAGCAGCCCGTTCGTGTTCTCGTTCGTGGGCCTCTGCCACGGCGAGTGGGGATCGGCGAAGAACACCTTCGTGCCCGTCTCCACAGTGAACTGCGCATGCCCAGACAGCTCCTTGCCGCGGTCCCAGGTCAGCGTCTTGCGCAACTGCTGCGGCAGGGTCGTCATCGAGGCAGTCAAAGCAGCGTTCATCGCCACAGCGCCGTAGCCGGCCAGGGCGGGACCGTTCTTGACCCGCGGTGTCTGCCCGTAGCCGTCCAGCCGAGGCAGGTGCACCAGCAACGTGGCTCGGCTCTTGCGCTCAATGACGGTACCGATCGCGGACCGGTTCGTGCCGATGATCAGGTCACCTTCCCAGTGTCCTGGCACGGCGCGGTCGGCGGCTTCGGCGGGGCGTTCACTGAGGACCACATCCTCGGTCACGTGCCCTTGAGGCTTGTTCTTCGACCGGGCTCGGGGCACCCGCAGAGATCGGCCGGTGCGCAGGCAGGCGACCAGTTCTCGCTTGAGCGCGCCCCGGCCCTCGATGAACAGGGACTGGTAGATCGCCTCGTGACTGATACGCATGGACTCATCCTCGGGGTAGTCGATCTCAAGCCGGTGTGAGATCTGCTCCGGACTCCACGCCGTGACCCACCGCCGGTCGGCCCGGCGTGGCTTCGACCTGCCCTTCCACGCCGGTACGTCCGGCCCAGCCACGATCGACCCATCTGGATGGCACACATCGCCGCTGAGCCGGTCCTGGACGTAGTTCCGTAGTTTCGGGTTCGCGACCAGCTTCGCGGTCTTCGGCCTCCGCGCCATCAGCTCCGCCTTCCACTGCGCGACCGAGGCCCGGTACTCCAGCTTCCCGCCGCGGGTAGCGGCGTTTCGACGCAGCTCGCGCGAGATGGTGGCCGGGTCGCGGTTGATCCTGCGCGCGATCTCGCGCACGCCCACCTGCTGAGCGTGCAGGACAGCGATCTCCTCCCGCTCAGGAAACGATAGATAACGTCCGCCAGGCTCGGTGAGTTCGATCGTCCTCATGCCGCCACCTTGTCGGAACCAGCGTGCCCCGACGGCTGCAGACACGCCCACCTTCCCGGCTGCGTCCTCCGAGGAGCTTCCCGTCGCTATCTCTTTCCAGAACCTGCGTTCGATGCTGCGGCGCGTCTTCGGGGCGCCTGGCGAGATCATCGCCGACCGGCCCGTGAGTTCCTTCAGCCATCCAGCTGGTCGTCCCATCAACACCCTCCTCGACCTGAGGTGTTGCGTCCACCGATTGAATCCACC
>NZ_JAMBDS010000097.1:0-1652 GCF_025143785.1 Brachybacterium sp. p3-SID1565 | reverse complement strand
GCTCCTGGCCTGGGATGATGCGGGGTGTTGAGTCTCGTAATCCCTGGCCGGAAGGAGCACCTTTCAGGTGTCCCACCCTACCTTGTTCTTCTACCCCCGTCCGCGCGTGGACATCGCTGAGGTCCCGGCGGCCGCGCATGCGGGCGCGGTGCTGCTGACCGGCACGATCCACGCCACCGGCCTCGCCCCTTCGCTGCGTGAAGCTCTGGATCCGTGGACGAAGCCACTGGCCGAGCATCACGCCTCGAAGGTCCTGCTGGACCTCGCGATGACTCTCGCGATCGGCGGCGAGCACGCTTCGGATACTGATCTGCTGCGATGCGAACCGGGACTGTTCGGAGACGTCGCCTCGGCCCCAACGATCTCCAGGAACCTGACCACGCTGGCCGAGGACGCACCCGCCGTGGTCGAGGCGATCTCCCAGGCCCGCCGCATCGCGCGGGAACGGGCCTGGGCACTGGCCGGCGACCACTCCCCGGTCCGCAGGGTCAGTGCGCAGAATCCGCTGGTCATCGACCTCGACGCCACCCTGATCAACGTCCACAGCGAGAAGGAGCAGGCTGCACCGACGTTCAAACGCGGCTTCGGTTACCACCCACTGTGCGCTTTCCTGGACCACGGCAGCGAAGGAACCGGGGAACCGCTGGCGATCCACCTGCGCCCCGGCAACGCCGGTTCCAACACCGCCGCCGATCACATCACCATCACCAGGCAGGCCCTTGCGCAGCTCCCGGCTGGTCTGCTCTCCTCCGGCGGAAGGGGGTCGAAGAAGGTCCTGATCCGCACCGACGGAGCCGGTGGCACCAAGGACTTCGTCAAGTGGCTGACCGGGCAGCGTCTGGCCTACTCAGTCGGGTTCACCCTCCCCGCGAACACTCCCGACCTGCTGGAACGTATCGATGAGGCGAAGACGTGGACTCCTGCCTACGACACCGACACCGACGGGATCCGCGACGGAGCATGGGTCGCGGAACTGACCGGGCTGCTGGATCTTCAGGGTTGGCCGCCCGGGATGCGGGTGATCGTGCGGAAGGAACGTCCTCATCCTGGGGCGCAGCTGCGGATCACCGATCACGAGGGGATGCGCATCACCGCGTTCGCGACCAACACCCCGCGCGGCCAACTTCCCGTGCTCGAGCTGCGACACCGCCGCCGCGCACGATGCGAAGACCGGATCCGCAACGCCAAGGACATGGGCTTGATGAAGTTCCCGCTGCAGGGCTTCGCGCAGAACCAGGTCTGGTGCCAGATCATCCAGCTCGCTAGCGAGCTCGTCGCCTGGATGCAGACCATCGCGCTGACCGGCCATGATGCGCGGAAGTGGGAGCCCAAACGGCTCCGCGCACGGCTGTTCGAGATCCCCGCGACCCTCGTGCGCCGCAGCCGGCACAACCTCCTCCACCTCGCCCAGCACGCTCCCGAAGCCCGCACCGTCCTAACCGGCGTCAACCGGCTCCGCATTGCCGTCGCGCAGACCTGATCCGGCAAGGCCGCCCGTCCCTACGACCAGCAGCATCTCTTCTCGGGAGTGGAACCCGACCGCCCGCAACGGACACTGCGACGATCTGTCATACCCGAATGCCAGAATCAGCAGCTGAACACCGGCAACGACGCCGACCGCGACCGCTCACCAGCCCGATGAAAGATCGAGG
>NZ_JAMBDS010000096.1:0-1677 GCF_025143785.1 Brachybacterium sp. p3-SID1565 | reverse complement strand
CGCGCATGGACATCCAGAACCATTACTACGGTCATAGCGCGGTGCTGGCCCGATACGCCGGTCTCGGATCCGTGCGTCATATCAACGGCCTGCTCCAGCACGGCTGGACGGTCCGCTCGCCCACGCTCGTCCATTTCTCCGACTTCGCGCGCCTGCCCCGCGGGGCAGGGCGCTTCGTCTGGAGCCACAGTGCACGCGGCTGGGACCCCGAGCGCGACCCGTTCCCGACAATCCCCGTCGGCGCCCCGTTCCTCTACCTGAGCGAGCTGACGGCGCAGCAGAAGATCGAGCCGCTCGGTCGAACCGTCGCATTCCCCGTGCACGACACCCGGCTGGTGCGGCTCGAGCACAGCGACGATGCCTTCGCCCGTCAGCTCGCTGAGCGCGGCGGGCCCTCGCTGGTCTGCCTGCACCCCGAGGACCTCGACCGGCCCGAGAAGCGACAGGTCTGGGCCGCCCACGGCCATCAGGTGGTCAGCGCCGGTGACCGCCGTGATCCGCTGTTCCTGAGCCGTGTGCTGCACCTCGCTCGGGGCGCGCGACGGGTCGTGTCCAACCAGCTCTCGACCGCCGTCGTCTACGCCGCTGCCGAAGGCACCCCGACCGAGATCTACGGTGACGAGGTCGCCATCGGATCGCTCGGCACCGACGTCGCGCGACGCACTCGCGAGCTCTGGCCGGAGTTCCATGACGAATCAGATACGGCGACGAGACAGAGAATTGCACGGGCGGAGCTCGGTGCGCAGCATGTGCTCTCGCCGGAGGAACTGCGTGCTGCGCTCGGCTGGGATCGGCGCTCCCCGGTGCCGTTCCTCAGCTACTGGGCAGGCGCTCCGGTACGCAAGGCTGGTGCAGTTCTCGGCGTCGTCAAGAGACCCGAGGGCGCACAGGACGCCGGATCCGGTGCATCGCCCGTGGCCTTCCTCGCCCATCCGCTCAGTCACCTGCCCAGCCGTCTTCCGCGCGTGCCCGATGCGCAGATGCTGATCGCTGAGCCGGTCACTCCCACTCCCTGACCCGCCCCCGCGCTCTGTACGACCCTCATCCGAGGAAAGGCCCTTCCGCTGTGATCGTGATCTGCACCAACGAGATCGCCGGCCCGACCGGCTACCACAAGTCCGTTGTCCAGCTGGCCAACGGGCTGCACGAGGCCGGCTACCCGGTGGCGCTGCTCGGCTTCCTCGGAACAGGCGATGTCTCCAGCCGGATGATCCCGCGGTGGCCGCTGGACCTCGACGTCCCCGCATTCACCCTACGCACCCTGCCCGCCCGGGGCGGGCGCCTGCAGCATCGCAACGTCCATCCTGAGATGCACGGAGCCCTGGGCGCCCTGCAGTACGCCTTCACGGCGAACGAGCTGGCTGCGCTCCGTGATCTCAACGCGGCGCTCTCGGACCAGGACACGATCATCTTCACCGCACCCGTGCAGGCGCTCGCCTTCCAGCGCGCCCTCAGCGGCGATGCGCGCCGACCCCGCACGGTGCTGCAGATCCACGGCGACTACAGCCATCACGCCGAGCTACGCGAGCCGCTCCTCGCAGCCCGAGGCATGATCGACCGAGTCCAGACCGTCGCGGACGGACTTCGCGCACAGTTCACACCGCCCTTCGATGCCTCCGATGTGGTGTTCATCCCGAACTTCCCCGGAGAGGGGACGACGCCGCTGGAGCGCACTGC
>NZ_JAMBDS010000095.1:0-2495 GCF_025143785.1 Brachybacterium sp. p3-SID1565 | reverse complement strand
TGCGTGAGCGTTTTGGACGCCGCGCCCGCGAACGATTCGACGCCACATTCGCGACCCCTGCCGTCGAACAGCAGTATCGCGACTTCCTCGGCCCGCAGGGGAACATGCTCGATATCCCCGGCCTGTTCAGCGCGGAGGGCGGGGAGCCGATCGCCGCCGAGGCGATCACTCACGGCCTGCGCCGCCCCCAGGGACGACTGCTGCACAGGATCACTGTGGCCTCCCCGATCGAACTGCACGATGTGCGGATCGATGACGGTCACAGCGTGCGCGCGCCCCGGGTGCGCCGTGATGCGACCAGAACCGTCATCGAGTTCCCTGCGGGCGCGCCCTGCGTTGTTTCGTACACCACTGCGCCAGGCTCGCAGGACCGCCACTACCTCGCCAGCACCACACGTGGCCACGAGCTCGAGATCCTTGCGCACCTGCGGCGCGATGCTGACTACGGCGCTGGCCGGCCCGGCGTGGTGGAGACCCTGCGCCTGCCCTCCGGCGGATCCGGCGTGGCCCGTCCGATGCAGTCCCTCACCTACCTCGCTCGACGAGCGCCGGGGGACGTCCTCTGGAAGTCCCGCCAGATCATCGCCGCGTATGGCGCACGGCGCCGCGCTCACCGCGAGCTCTCCGCAGCTACGTCGGCGCAGTCCGACGCACCGCTGGAAGCACCGGGCCATGAGCATGAGGACATCGAGAGCCGTGAACGCGACAGCGCCGCCGGTGCGACGGTGAGCGCCGCGAGCGCCACGGCTGTGGAACCGGACAGCAGCTTCGACATGCCGACGACATTCCGAGATCGCGCTGCGCAACCCCGAGCCGAGGCGGCCCCGGATACGGCGGCACCGCGCACACCCACCGAGAGCGCGCAGACCGGCTATCTGCTCGATGCGGCCCCGGATGCGACGGAGGCGCTGCACGGGCAGAACGGGAGCGCTGCGTCCGGGCGTCTCAGCGCTGCCGTGGAGCAGGTCAGATCCGTGGGCACCTTCGCCGCTTCCTCGGCTGTCTCAGCGATGGCGCGCGCGGTGACCAAGCCGTCGGTGGGTGCGCATCGTGTGGTGGGTCGGCATCCGTGGTTTCCGGTGTCGGGTGGGGTGGATTCGTGTGGTGTGCCGGTGGGTGGTGCTGGTGGTGTTGAGGTGGTCAATGCTGGTGGGGCGGAGTGTCCGTCGGTTGTTGTGCGGGGTGAGTATGACTGGTTGGTGTTGAGGGATGGTGTGTCGCGGCGTCGTGTGGGGGCGCCGTGGTCGTATGGGGAGTTGTTTGAGGGGGTGTGTGCTGCGGAGCGTGATTTCGGGTTGTTCGATATCACGGGTCCGGGTGGGGTGCATGTGTGGGAGTTGGGGCGTTCGGCTCTGGTGATTCAGTTGGCGGAGGCTGCTGGGTTGTGGGGTGCGGCGTCTGCGGTGGCGGAGCCGGTGTCGGATGTGTATGTGGGTCCGAAGCGGTTGTCGTCGGCTCCGTCGGCGCGGCGGGTGGTGTTTGATTATGCGCGGCGTGGTCAGAGTGGGTATCGGACTGAGCGTTTTGTTGATGATGAGACGTTGTTTGTGGTGCAGCCGGATGCTGGGGGGTATCCGGGTGTGGAGGAGTCGGATCTGGTGTATCCGTTCGCGGAGTTTTTGGAGTGGAAGCGTGGGTGGCGTCGTCGGTGGGCGCATTTGAGGGTGCCGGAGGTGGATGCGCGTCCGTTTGAGGAGGCGTTGAGTCGGTCGTTGGGTGTGCGGGTTGATCTGGGTGATCATCTGCGGAATCGGTTGGCGAAGTTTTTGGCGGAGCGGGAGTTCTTCACGCCGGTGTTTGAGCGGGTGGCGCCGGAGGAGGTGTTGATCGCGTCAAGTCATTGGTGGGCTGGTATCGCGGCTGCTGCGGAGCGGTCTGGTGCGCGGGTGTCGGATGTGCAGTATGCGTTGACGAGTCGTTTTGCGCCGAGTTTCTGGTTCGGTGGGCGGCCGCATTATGGGGCGTCGAGGTTTTATGCGTGGTCGGATCTGTGGGCGGGTCGGACGAATGCGTGTGACGAGCATGTGGTGGTGCCGCGTGTGATGCCGGAGTTGCGGGCTGCGTTGGAGGGTCCGGGGCTGGATCCGGTGTGGGATGTGTGTGTGATCTCGCAGCCGCGGGTGTTGCGTCGGATTCTGGGGTTCGTGCGGGAGTTGGTGGTGGAGCGTCCGGAGTTGCGGGTGGTGGTGGCTCCGCATCCTGCGCAGCGGGGGATCATTGGTGGTGAGTTGGCGGCTGCTGGTGTGGAGTCGCGTGTGGAGGTTGCTGCGGAGGACACGTTGTCGGTGGTGCGGCGGTCGCGGATGGCGGTGGGGACGTTCTCGACGTCGTTGTGGGAGGCGGCAGCGTTGGGGTGTCCGACGTTCGTGATCGAGGTGCCGGGGTATGAGGAGACGTTGGAGGATGTGTCCTCGGGGTTGTTCCGGCTGGCGCGGTCGCCGCATGATCTGGTGCCGTTCGAGGTGCCGGAGTCTCGCCACCACATCTTCGAGTGA
>NZ_JAMBDS010000094.1:0-2648 GCF_025143785.1 Brachybacterium sp. p3-SID1565 | reverse complement strand
CCCCCCCCCGCGGGGGGCCCCCCCCCCCCCCCCTCCTATGAGCGGGTCACTCGTTGTCGCCGCCGGTCTCAGCGGCCACCCCCGGGGCTGCGGTCGTAGCGTCGCCGCCGTCGCCCCACTGCCAGTCGGCCACCTCGGGGACGTCGGCACCGTGGGTGTAGGCGTAGGCGCGGGCACGCACGCGGGCGTCCTCCATCTCCTGGCGCAGCAGGGCCTGGGCGGTGCCCAGCCCCTCCACCCTGTCGATCACGTCCATCACCAGGTGATAGCGGTCGGTGTCGTTGCGCATCAGCATGTCGAACGGGGTGGTGGTGGTGCCCTCCTCCTTGTAGCCGCGCACGTGGATGCGGCCATGGCGGTCGTGGCGGTAGGCCAGGCGATGGATCAGCCACGGGTAACCGTGGTAGGCGAACACCACCGGGATGTCCTCCCCGAAGATCCCGTCGAAGGCCCGCTGGGACAGCCCGTGGGGATGCTCCGTGTCGTCCTGAAGGCGCATCAGGTCCACCACGTTGACCACTCGCACCTTCAGGTCCGGCAGCTTCTCCCGCAGGATCTTGGCGGCAGCCATGGTCTCGATGGTGGGGATGTCCCCGGCGCAGGCGAGCACCACATCGGGCTCCTGGCCGGCCACCTCGGTGCCCGCCCATTCCCAGATGCCCAGACCGCGGGTGCAGTGGGTGATCGCGTCCTCCCGGCTCAGCCACACAGGGTTGGGCTGTTTGCCGGCCACCACCACGTTGACGTACTGCTTAGAGCGCAGGCAGTGGTCCATCGTCGACAGCAGCGTGTTGGCGTCCGGCGGCAGGTAGACCCGGACCACCTCGGCCTTCTTGTTGACGATGTGATCGATGAAGCCAGGGTCCTGGTGGGAGAAGCCGTTGTGGTCCTGCCGCCACACGTGCGAGCTCAGCAGGTAGGTGAGCGAGGAGATCGGGGCGCGCCACTCGATCTCGTTGGTGATCTTCAGCCACTTGGCGTGCTGGTTCACCATCGAGTCGACGATGTGGATGAACGCCTCGTAGGAGGAGAACAGTCCGTGCCGGCCGGTCAGCAGGTACCCCTCCAGCCAGCCCTGGCACTGGTGCTCTGAGAGCATTTCCATCACCCGGCCCGTGGTGGCCAGGTGCTCGGCGTGATCGTGGTCCTCGAACTGCGCGTTCCACTGCTTGTCGGTCACCTCGTAGACGGCCTGCAGCCGGTTCGAGGCGGTCTCGTCCGGGCCGAAGATCCGGAAGGTCTCCATGTTCTGGGCGGTCACGTCCCGCAGCCAGGTACCCAGCACCCGGGTGGGCTCGGCGATCGTCGCGCCCGGGGCCTGCACGTCCACCGTGTAGTCGCGGAAATCGGGCAGCCGGAGGTCCTTGCGCAGCACCCCGCCGTTGGTGGCAGGGTTCGCCGACATCCGCAGCCCGCCCTCCGGGGCGGCCGCGGCGATCTCGGCACGCAGGGCGCCGTCCTCGTCGAACAGCTCCTCGGGCTCATAGGAGCGCAGCCAGCGGTCCAGATCCGCCAGGTGCTCATCGGTGTCCCGCGCGCTGGCCAGGGGAACCTGGTGGGAGCGCCAGGAGCCCTCGGTCTTGTGCCCGTCGATCTCCTTGGGCCCGGTCCACCCCTTCGGACTGCGGAAGACGATCATCGGCCAGGCAGGTCGCTCAGTGGTCCTGCCGGTCTTCGCGTCCTTGGCCGCCTGCTTCTTGATCGCGGCGATCTGGTCAAGGGCCTCGTCCAGCACCTCGGCGAAACGGCGGTGCGTCTGGATCGGGTCCTCGTCATCGAAACCGCCGGTGAAGAACAGCGGCGTATGACCGTAGCCTCGCATCAGGTCGGCGAGCTCGTCGTCCCCGATGCGGGCCAGCACCGTGGGGTTGGCGATCTTGTAGCCGTTCAGGTGCAGGATCGGCAGCACCACCCCGTCGGTGTGGGGGTTGATGAACTTGTTGGAGTGCCACGAGGTCGCCAGCGGGCCGGTCTCGGCCTCGCCGTCACCGACCACGGTGAAGGCGATCTCGTCGGGCCGGTCCATCATGGCCCCGTAGGCGTGGGAGAGGGCGTACCCCAGTTCGCCGCCTTCATGGATCGAGCCCGGCGTCTCCGGGGCCACGTGGGAGGGGATACCGCCGGGGAAGGAGAACTGGGTGAACAGGCGACGCAGCCCGTCCACGTCCTGGCCGACTGCCGGGTACACCTCGGAGTAGGTGCCCTCCAGATAGCTTGCCGCCACCAGCCCGGGGCCGCCATGGCCGGGGCCGGTGATGTACATGGCCTTCAGGCCGCGCTGACGGATCGCGCGATTGGCATGGGCGTACAGGAACGTGAGCCCGGGCGTGGTGCCCCAGTGCCCCAGGAGCCGCGGCTTCACGTGCTCGCGCTGCAGAGGCTCGCGCAGCAGCGGGTTGGCCATCAGGTAGATCTGGCCGACCGAAAGGTAGTTGGCTGCGCGCCACCAGGCGTGGATCGACTCGAGCTCATTGTCACTGGGAGCCTTCGGCGCCGCATCGGGCCAGGACGGAACGGTGGACATGGTGCCTCCTCGGTGCTCGACGGTGCGAGCTGGACGATGCCGTGCCTCCACACTAGGACGATCCGCGGGCCGCAGTAAGGGACCAGCACTGGGAAGCGGTGATCCGGGCCGTTCCGGTCGCGGC
>NZ_JAMBDS010000093.1:0-2852 GCF_025143785.1 Brachybacterium sp. p3-SID1565 | reverse complement strand
GCGGCCGCCGCGCTCTCTCAGTGCACAGGCAGCTCAGAACGAACCCGAATCGGGGTCGTACCCGGCGTCGGGGTCGTAGCCCCCATCCGGGTCGTACCCGCCGTCGGGGTCGTAGCCGTTCATGATTCCCCCTTGAATGGTGTGTGAGAAATGCACCGTGGTGCACTGCTGATTCAAAGCAGTTCCCGCCTGGTAGGACTAGGTCCTGGCCTGCGACTTTTGTCGATCACTTCTCCGCTGATAGGAGGTGGCCAGAATGAGCTGGCCGGCTCGAGATGGCATGATCGCCACCTGATCCACCCGAACATGTGGCGGCCGTGCCCCAGCAGCCCCCGCATCCGAGTCAGGGAGAACACGCATGTCACCCAAGAGCACCACCCCGAAGCGCATCCTGGCCGTCACCACGAGCACCGCGGCCTATGAGACCGTCGGGTACCGCACCGGCCTGTGGCTGGGCGAGCTCACCCACTTCTACGACGTGGTCACCGGCGCCGGGCACGACGTGGTCATCGCCAGCATCGACGGCGGCCGCGTCCCCCTGGATCCCGAGAGCCTGGGCGCACTCGTGCTCAAGCAGGGCGGCACAGGGCAGCGCTACGCAGACCGCTCCTTCATGGATCTGCTGGAGGACACCCCGAGCATCGAGTCCCTGGCCGATGAGTCCTTCGACGCCGTCTACCTCACCGGCGGCCACGGCACCATGTTCGACTTCCCCACCTCCGCGGCCCTTGCCGAGCGGATCCGTCGCACCGATGGCGACGGTGGGATTGTCGCAGCCGTCTGCCACGGCCCGGCAGGTCTCACGGAGGTGATCGGTGCCGACGGCCGCCCCTTCCTGGACGGACGCAAGGTCACCGGTTACAGCTGGCCCGAGGAGAAGCTCGCCAGCCGCGCCGACGCGGTCCCCTTCCGGCTGGACGAGCGGCTGAAGGAGCGCGGCGCCACCTACACCAAGGCGCTGCGGCCGATGGCCTCCAAGGTGGTGGTCGACGATCGACTCATCACCGGCCAGAACCCCACCAGTGCCAGCGGCGTGGGAGAGGCCGTGGTGAAGCTGCTGGCCAAGCAGGACCGCCGCTGACCGGCCTCGGCCTGAACTGCCACTGCCTCAGGACGGCCGTGCGCTGCGGCGCAGCCACACCGTGGTGGCCCCGGGGATCTCGTCCCCGTCCAACGGCATGCTGGAGGCGAGCACCTCGCCCTCCGGCAGCGGCACCGGCGCTTCACCGAAGTTCGTCACCGACAGCCAGCCGCCGGGCCGGTCGAAGGCCAGCACGTCCGGGCCGCACAGCGACTCGTCCCAGCGCAGCTCCTCCGCGCCCTGCAGCTTTCGACGCAGTCCCAGCACCTCGCGGTACAGCTCCAGGGTGGAGCCGGCCACCCCGTCCAGCGCCTCCACCGCATGCTCGGCGAACCAGCCGGGCTGGGGCAGGTGCGCACCGTCCTCCCCGAAGCCGAAGGAGGAGCCTCCACGAGTCCACGGGATCGGCACCCGGCAGCCGTCGCGGCCCAGGCCGTCGAAGCCGCGGGTCTCCGGGGTGGTGCGCCAGAACGCGGGGTCCTGCCGATGCTCGTCGGGGATGTCGGCCACCTCGTGCAGGCCCAGCTCCTCGCCCTGGTACAGGTAGGCGCTGCCCGGCAGGGCCAGCTCCAGCATCGTCGCCGCGCGCGCCCGGCGGATGCCCAGCTCCCGGTCCAGCTGCTCCTCGGGACCGCCGGCGATCACCCAGTCGGCGCCGTGCTTGTCGGGGCTGCCGTTGCGCGGTGGCAGGCCGTATCGGGTGGCGTGGCGGATCTGGTCGTGGTTGGACAGCACCCAGGTGGTGGTCGAGCCGGTCTTCTCCACCTGCTCGAGGCTGAAGTCGATCACCTCGCGGAAGTCGGCGGCCTTGAAATCGGCCTCCAGCAGGTCGAAGTTGAAGGCCTGGCCCAGGCCGTCCGGGGTGGCGTACTTGGCGCGCCGCTCGGGGGTGTCCACCCACGCCTCGGCCACGGCCATCCGCGGCGGATCGTACTCGTTGAACACCTCGCGCCACTCGGCGTAGATCCGGTGCACGTCGTCGCGGTCCCACAGGGGATGGGTGCCGTCCTTGGGCATCCCCTTGAGCTGCGCCTTGGTGGGCAGCTGCTCCGGGAGCTCCTTGGCCAGGCCCTGGGCCACGTCCACCCGGAACCCGTCCACCCCGCGATCGGACCAGAACCGCAGGGTGTGCAGGAAGTCCTCGCGCACCTCGGGGTGGTCCCAGTTGAAGTCGGGCTGCTCGCGGGCGAAGGAGTGCAGGTACCACTGGCCGTCCTCCACTTGGGTCCAGGCGGGCCCGCCGAAGATGGACTCCCAGTCCGCCGGCGGCAGGGAGCCGTCCGGCCCGGTGCCGTCGCGGAAGATGTACCGCTCGCGGGCGTTCGAACCCTTCGGGGAGGCCAGCGCCTCCTGGAACCACGCGTGGCGGTCGGAGGAGTGGTTGGGCACCAGGTCCACGATCACGCGGATCCCGGCTCCGTGCAGCAGGTCCACCAGCTCCTCGAACTGCTCGAGGGTTCCGATGCGGGGGTCCACGTCGCGGTAGTCGTCCACGTCGTACCCGCCGTCGGCCAGCGCCGAGGGGTAGAACGGGCTCAGCCACACCGCGTCGACGTTCAGGGAGCGCAGGTAGTCGATGCGGGAGATGATCCCGGTCAGATCGCCGATGCCGTCGGCCGTGCCGTCGGCGAAGGAGCGCGGGTAGATCTGGTACACGGCGGCCTGACGCCACCAGTCGGCATCGCTCAGGGGGATCTCGACGGAGTGGTGCTCGGACATGGGGGAACTCCTCAGGGTGCAGGTGCTCGGTTCGGGTGCGTGGGCGGTGGTG
>NZ_JAMBDS010000092.1:0-3002 GCF_025143785.1 Brachybacterium sp. p3-SID1565 | reverse complement strand
GCATCGCTGCCCGGATCAGGTGGACCACGCAGGTCTGGACCATCGAGTCCGGCCAGGTCGCCTCGATCGCCTCTGGGAGCCCCTTCAGGCCGTCGCAGCAGACGATCAGCACGTCCCTGACGCCCCGGTTGGCCAGGTCCGCGCAGACGTGGGCCCAGAACGCCGAGCCCTCGGTGTCTTGGACCCAGATGCCCAGCACGTGCTTGATCCCGTCGAGGTCGACTCCTACGGCGATGTAGGCGGCGCGGTTGAGGACCTGGTTGTTCTCCCGGATCTTGATGCGGATCGCGTCGAGATAGATCACGGGATAGAACTCCTCCAGCGGCCGGGTCTGCCAGGCCAGGACCTCTTCGCTCACGGCGTCGGTGATATTGGAGATCGTCTCGTGGGACAGGTCTGTGCCGATCGTGCTCGCCAGGTGGTGCTGGATGTCCCGGATCGTCATCCCGCCCGCGTAGAGGCTGATGATCATGTCATCCAGGCCGCCAAGGCGCCGCTGGCCCTTGGGGACCAGGCGCGGGGTGAACGAGCCGGCACGGTCCCTGGGGACGTCCAGCTCGATCGGTCCGACCTCGGACTCCACGGTCTTGGGTGTGGTGCCGTTGCGGGAGTTCCCGCTGCCGCGGCCCTCCGCGGCGTGCTTGTCATAGCCCAGGTGGCTGGTCAGCTCGGCCTGCAGGCCACGCTCCAGGGCGGCTTTCACCAGCGCGGGCACGAACCCGCCGTCGCCGGTGAGCTGAACATTGCCTGCGTCGATCTGAGCGAACAGGGCATCCAGCTGCCCCGAGGACTTCAGCTCCTCGACCAGGTCCCCGCCAGTGGGCTCACCACCGGCCTGCTTCTTCTCGTTGGTCATGGTCATGATTCTTACCGTTCCTTTCAGTACGGCTTACACAGACCATCTGACACGCCCATACCCGTAGCGGGGATGGTCCTTCGCCCAGGCGCGCAGCCACTCCCTGAGCGCCCGATCCGGGTCCGCGACCGTGTTGCCCTTGAGCGGTCGCCGGTACGCGGAGCGGCTCAGCCCGACCAGACGGCACGCCATCCGTTCGCTCACCCGCAACTTGCGCTTGAGGTGATCGACGGCGGCGCGGCGCCTGTTCGGGCTTAGAAGTTTCCCTCAGCCAGCTCCTTGAGCGCGGCCTTCTCCAGCTCCGCTTCCGCGAGCAGACGCTTCAGGGTCGCGTTCTGCTTCTCCAGCTCCTTCAGGCGCTTTGCGTCGTCGGCCTTGAGGCCGCCGTACTGGTTCCGCCACCGGTAGTACGTCTGCTCGGACACCCCCAGCTCCCGGCACACCGCCGCGACGTCCTGACCATCGGTGAGCATCCTGTCGGCCTGCCCGAGCTTACGGACGACCTGCTCGGGGGTGTGACGCTTTCTGCTGTTCGTCATGATCTGACCAGTCTCCCTGCCCGCGACCGCGGGCAACAGGACGACTCTCATAACGACTGGACCTACGAAACGGGGTCAGCCCAGTGTGGTAAGCGCACCAGGCGATGCTGGTGATCGCGGGGACGAGGAGCACAACGAGTCCGGCTGCCACTGACGTTGCCACGAGTCCGCGGGTCCATGGGACTGCCGCACGGATCGGTGACACATTGACCTGCCCTACGGTTTGGTTTCCACTCTCGATCACTAGCTTCCGGTGGTTGCGGGTGCCCGCGGGGTGCGGGCGAGGTCGTAGTCGTTCGGTGTCGCGTACCCGAGTGAGGAGTGTCGGCGGTGGCGGTTGTAGAACACCTCGATGTACTCGAAGATCGCGTTCGCGAGTTCGATCCGGGTCTTCCACTTCTTCCGGTTCAGCAGCTCGATCTGCATGCTCGACCAGAACGATTCCATCATCGCATTGTCCAAGCCGTCTCCCACGGTCCCGAACGAGGGCAGCAGGCCCGCGGAGCGGATCTTCTGAGTGAAGACCCAGGAGGTGAACTGGACTCCGTGGTCTGCGTGCACGATCCCTCCAGGATCTGGCTGGCGTGCTCGAATGGCCATGTCCAGGGCGTTGACGACCAGGGTGGAGTCCTGTTTGGAGTCGATAGCCCAGCCGATGATCTTGCGGCTACAAGCATCCAGCACGGCGGCGCAGTAGACCTTGCCTTCGCGGGTGGGATGCTCGGTGATGTCCGTGACCCACAGCTCGTTCAGCGCGAGACGGTGGAACTTGCGGTTGACCAGGTCGTCTGCGGTGGCGACCCCCTTGAGGCGCTTGATTCTGGCTGGGCCTGGAAGGCCACCGATTCCGGCGCGGGTCATGAGGACCCAGACGAGTCGGCTCGAGCAGGGAATGTTCATGCCCATGGTGAGCTCTGCGTGGATCCGGCGGTAGCCGTAGGTGCCGCGGGAGGCGATGTGGATCTCGCGGATCAGTCCAGTCAGCCAGCGTCGGCGGAGCTCGGTGGCGCTGGTGGGACGCTTTCGGTACCGGTAGTAGCCCTGGCGAGAGACGCCCAGAAGGCGGCAGCAGGTGTGCACTGGAGCTCCGGCGTCGACGAGTCGGTCGATCACCGGGTGCGCCCTTTTGGGGCGACTCCTCCCTCCTCGTCGAGCCACGTCGCGGCCCGGCGGAGGATCGCGATCTCCTGCTCGAGTTACCGGACGCGGCCGCGCGCCGCGCGGAGCTCGGCAGACTCGCGACTGCTTCGTCCCGGCCGACGGCCGTGGTCGATGTCATCCTGTCGGAGCCAGGTGTGGAGGGTGACCTCGTGGATGCCCAGGTCCTGCGCGGTCTGCTTGACCTGTCGGCCTTCGCGGACCAGAGCGATGGCCCGGGCACGGAACTCTGGAGGGTACGGGCGGGGCATGCGATGAGCCTTCCATGAAGACCATCGGCTAGCGACGTCAACTGGAAACCGATCCATAGGTCAGGTCACATCGTCTGTGGCGCTGTGGAGCGTTGCAGGGAAGGATGTGCATCATGCCTGCCCCCTATCCCCAGGAGTTCCGTGACGACGTCGTCCGCGTCGCGAGGAGCCGTGAACCGGGTCAGAAGCTCGCCCAGA
>NZ_JAMBDS010000091.1:0-3260 GCF_025143785.1 Brachybacterium sp. p3-SID1565 | reverse complement strand
AGCGACGGTGCGGTCACCCTCCGTGACGGCACCGCCTCACTCAGCGCGGGCGCGGACCAGCTCAGCGGTGGCCTGGCGACCCTGGACCGCGCGGGCCAGCCGCTGCGCTCCGGGGCCCAGCAGCTCGCCGATGGCACGGACCAGCTCGCCGAGGGTGCCTCTTCCCTCGCCGACGGCGCTGATCAGGTCGCGGACGGCACCCGGCAGCTGGACGAGACCGTCCGCGCGGCACAGGACAGGGCCGAGGAGCTCGGAGTCACCACCGAGAGCGTGCAGGCCGTCAGTGACGACCTGATCGTCGCGATCAATGCCCTCCAGGACGCCGTGGACGCCCGGTTCGATGATCTGGACCAGTCTGTGGGGGGCGATGCGGGCACTCTCTCGTCCGCGGCGACCGCTCTGGACGAGGATGCCAAGGCAGTTGACACGGACGCGCAGGCCCTGGCCTCGGAGACGGCGGACAGGTCCGCTGATGCGACCACTCTCAAGGAGGGTGCCGCGAGCATCGGGGACGACGCCTCTGCCCTGGATACCGCCGTTCAGGACGCCAAGACCGCCACCAAGACCGCCGCCAACAGCGCTGCCGAGTCGTCATCGGAAACCCGGTCGTACACCGAGGCGGTGGACGAACTGGCCGCCGAGTACTGCAGCGACCCGGAAGCATCTGCCGCTCCCCCCGCCGATGCAGGGCCCACCGATCCTGCGGACGCCGACCCGGAGAGCGTCCCCGCAGCGGAGCCGTCCGCTCCTTCGTCGGTCCCGAAACTGTGCGCGAAGCTGGAGCTCATCGCGGGCGACTCACAGCAGGTGCGGGGTTACGCCGAGGCCGCCTCTGCCGGCGCCACCGCCGCCGATGACGCCACGGCCACTGCCTCCCAGCAGTCCACCTCGATCACTGAGACCGCCGCGGACATGACGGGGACAGCGGACCGCACCGCCGCGTACCTGGACGGGCTGGCAGACACCACGTCCGCCATCGCCGACGCCACCTCCCGCATCTCCGACTCCACCGGGACCCTCGCCGACGACGCCTCTTCCCTGGACTCCGCACTGGCATCCGCGCTCGAGCCCCCCTCGCCCGGCGACGGGCAGAGCAGCCCCACAGCGCGCGACCTGGCCGCGGAACTCACGGGGCAGGCCCGCGCGGCAGCCGAGGCGATGCCGGGCACCTTGGACACCCTCCAGCGCGGCGCACAGGACATCCACCGCCTCGACGCCGGCGCCCAGCAGGTCGCCACCGGTGCGGATCGTCTGGCCACCGCCTCCGGCACCGCTCGCGACGGCGCCAACGAGCTGGCCGACGGCGTCGGCCGGTACACCGACGGGGTGAGCACCGCCCGCTCCGGCGCCGACGATCTGGCCTCGGGTGCACGCGAACTCTATTCGGGTGCGGACCGCCTGGCCGACGGGGTCCGCACCGCTCAGGACGGCGCCCAGCAACTGGCCGACGGCTCCGGTCGACTCGACTCCGGCGCCGCCGAGCTCGCCGACGGCGCCAACGAGCTGGCCGGCGGCGTCGGCCGGTACACCGACGGGGTGAGCACCGCCCGCTCCGGCGCCGACGATCTGGCCTCGGGTGCGCGCGAACTCTATTCGGGTGCGGACCGCCTGGCCGACGGGGTCCGCACCGCTCAGGACGGCGCCCAGCAGCTGGCCGACGGCTCCGGTCGACTCGCTTCCGGCGCCGCCGAGCTCGCCGACGGCGCCGGCGCCGTGGACGACGGGGCTCGGGAGCTGTCCCAGGGAGCAGAGACCCTCAACGAAGGCGCCGGGGAGCTGGCCGACGGTTCCGCTGAACTGCGGGACGGTCTCGAGGACGCCAAGGACGAAGTGCCTTCGTACACCGACGAGCAGAGCTCCGCGATCGCCGCCACCGCTTCTGACCCGGTGCAGATGGACTTCGTCCGCGACCATGAGCTGACCCGCTTCGGTGAGGGCCTCGCCCCGCTGTTCCTCGCGATCAGCCTGTGGGTCGGTGCCATGGCGATCTTCCTGATGATGCCGCCGTTCTCCATGGAGGCAGCCGCCGCTGGAGCTGGCCCGGTGCGGCTGCTGGCAGGCGGTCTGCTCCCGGCCCTCGCCCTGGGCCTGGTGCAGTCCGCGATCGCGGTGGCGGTGCTGCACGGGCCGGTGGGCATCACCGTCACGGACCTGCCGCTGATGCTGGGCATGGCGGCACTGACCAGTGCGGTGTTCGTAGCGCTGAACCACGGCTTCGGGGCCCTGTTCGGGCCGGTCGGGAAGTTCGTGGCCCTCGTGCTCGTGGCCCTCCAGATCTCCGCAGCCGGCGGCACCTACCCCACCCCCACGCTGCCGGGCTTCTTCCGCGCCATCCACCCGTACCTGCCGATGACCCATGCCGTGGACGCCTTCCGCGGGGCGATCAGCGGCAGCTGGATCGACCCCGCGGACGACCTGACCTGGCTAGGCGTATGGCTGGCGATCGGGGTGTCGCTGGGACTGGCAGGCGCCGTGGTGCAGCGCCGCCGGGCCATGGTGGTGGAGGACCGCGAGCAGGCCGGAGGCGGACATTCGGACGATGGAGGCGCCGATCCAGCAGATGACCGGTGAGCTGCACCGCGGCTGCGCCCCGGAGCGGCGAGACCACTTCCGGTCAGCGGCCCAGCAGCTCCTCCACCCCGGTGCCAGGAAGGCTCGCGGTCACGGGGGTGCCCCAGGGATCGGTGACAGAGATCGAGCGGCCGTCGTCGGCGAACTCGAGGCCGGCGGCGCGTAGCCGAGCCGCGAGAGCGTCGAGGTCCTCGCGGGCCGGGAGGGTGAGGCCCACGTCGGCCAGACCCAGGGAGGCGGCACGGGGGCCCGCGCCGCGACAGACCAGGTGGTCGCCGGTGCCGGCGAAGCGAGAGCGGGAGTCCTGCGCGGCGCGCAGCACGGTGCCGGCCAGGGACGCCTGGTCCTCGAACAGGAACGCGGTGTGGAACAGTCCCGCCTGGCGGGGGTCCACGGCAGGCAGTCCGGGGGTGGAGACCAGCCGCACGAAGGGGACGCCGCCACGGCCCAGCACCCGGTGCACCTCGCCCGCTACCCGAGCGGTCTCCTCGAGCGGGCTGAGGGCCAGCGCGTTCTCGTAGTAGGAGCTCATGGTCTCCAGGTCGCCCACCCGCAGGGTGACGGCGTCCATGGAGAGATCCGCCGAGAGGTGCCGCTCATCGACCGCCGATGCACCAGGCGAGGTGAGAGTGGAGGAGTCTGCGGGGTCCGGGGTCATGGGGAGATTCTCCCCGGGCATGAGAGGAGGG
>NZ_JAMBDS010000090.1:0-3356 GCF_025143785.1 Brachybacterium sp. p3-SID1565 | reverse complement strand
GGAGGGGTCCTGAGCGTCCCGCTGCTCCTGCTCCTGCTCGGCCTGGGCACGCACGTCGCGACCGCCCTGGGACGCCCGGGCGAGGGTGTCCTGGAAGTCGACGCCGGTGGTGGACTTGACCATCTCCAGCACCTGGGCCAGGCCCACGGAGATGTTCTGCCCGATCTTGGCCTCGCCGTCGGTGGAGAACACCGAGAGGCTGTCGATGTTGGAGTACGGGGAGGCGAGCTCCCCCGCCACCTGCGGCAGCACCTCGAGCACCTGGGACAGCACGGCGGCGTCGTTGAACTGCTTGTACGCCTCGGCGCGGGCACGGGTGGCCTCGGCCTCCGCGGTGCCGCGGGCCAGGATCGCGGCGGCCTCGGCCTCGCCCTTGGCGCGCAGCGAGTCGGCCTCGGCCTGGCCCTCCAGGCGCACCGCCTCGGCATCCTTCGAGCGGCGCTGCAGCTCGACCTCGGCCTCGGCGCGGCCGCGAGCCTCGATGGCGAACGCCTCCGCCTCCGAGGACACCTTGCGGGCCTCGGCGCGGTTGCGCTCGTCGGTGAGCTGGGCCTCCGACTCGGCCACGCGGGCGTACTTCTTGGAGTCCGCGTCCTGCTGCTCGGCGTAGCGCTTGGCCTCGGCCGGCTTGTGGACCTCCGCGATCAGCTGCTTCTCGCGCAGGTCGTTGTTGCGGATCGCGATCATCTCCTCCTGCTCGATGATCCGCTGCTGCTGTGCAGCGCGGGCCAGCGGGCCGGAGGCGTCCGCGACGGCCTGGCGGGCGTCGGTCTGCTCCTTGATCTCGGCCTGGCGCAGGTCGAAGGCCTGCTTCGACTCGGCCTCGGCCTGCAGGTTGAGGTTCTTGGCCTCGGTGGCCTCACGGCCGGCGTTGGACTCGGCGATCGCAGCGGTCTTGGCCACCAGGGCGGCCTCGGGACGGCCCCAGTCGCGCAGGTAGGAGCCGTCGTCCTCGATCGCGGAGATCTGGAAGGTGTCGATCACCAGGCCCTGGTTGTTCATCGAGTGCTCGGCCTCGGCCTGCACCTGGGCGGCGAAGGAGGCGCGGTCACGGATGATCTGCTCCACCGACAGGGTGCCCACCACGGCGCGCAGGGTGCCGGAGAGGATCTCCTGGGTGTAGTGGTCGATCTGCTTCTGCTGGTCCAGGAATCGCTGGGCGGCCTTGCGCACGTCGTTGACGTTGCCGCCCACCTTCACCTGCGCCACCCCGCGCAGGCGAAGGAAGATGCCGTTCATCGAGTAGCCCTCGACCTCCACCGGGATCTGCCGGGAGGACAGGCTCAGCACGAAGGCGCGGTCGAAGATGGGCCGCACGATCGCGCGCCCGCCGATGATCACCCGCGCACTGCCGGACTCCAGGTCGATGTCCCCGGTGGGGGAGGTCTTGGCGTTGCGGCCGGTGATGATCAGCGCCTCGTTCGGTGCCGCGATGCGGTAGCTGCGCAGCAGGATCCCCAGCAGGATCAGCACCGCGACGACGGCGATCGCGACCACGAGGAGTATCGGCATCAGTGTTTCCATCGGTTCCCCTCAGTCGGTTCAGGCATGCGGTGGTCATTGTCCCATCGCGCGGGCTGTGCTGCGGCCCGATCGGCTCACTTCATGCCGGTCGAGGCGATGCCCTGGACGATCTGACGCTGGAAGACCAGGAAGCAGATCAGCACCGGGACCATCGAGACCACGGCGATGGCCAGCACCAGGTTGAAGGGCACCACCTCCTGGCTGGCGAAGCGCTGCAGCGCCACCGGCAGGGTGCGGGTGCGCTCGTTGGTCACCACCAGCGGCCACAGGAAGTCGTTCCAGCGCCACAGCACCGAGAAGATCGTCAGCACCGCCAGGGCCGGCTTGCACAGCGGCAGCACGATGCGCCAGAAGATCCCGAACTCGCGTGCGCCGTCGATGCGGGCGGAGTCGATCAGCTCGTCGGGCAGCGTGAGCATGTACTGGCGCAGCAGGAACACACCGGTGGGGGTGGCGATGGCCGGCAGGATCACGCCCCACAGGGAGTTGGTCAGCCCCAGGCTCGCCGTCACCTGGTAGACGGGGATCAGGATCACCTGCAGGGGGATCATGATGGTGGCCAGGGTGACCAGGAACAGGACGTTCTTGCCGCGGAAGTTGTACCGCGAGAGCGCATAGGCGGCCATCGAGTTGATGGCCAGGGTGAGCAGGGTGGCCACCACCACCACGATCACGCTGTTGGAGAGGTACCGCAGCACGTCGAAGCCGGTCAGCGCCGTGGAGTAGTTCTCCGGATGCCACGAACGGGGGATCAGCGTGGGTGGGCGCTGGGCCAGCTCCGACTGGTTCTTGAAGGAGCCCAGCACCGTCCACACCAGGGGGATCAGCACCAGCAGGGCCAGTGCCGTGAGGTTCACGGTGCGCACCACTGCGGCGGGGCGCACCTTCCGGTGGGAGGTGGAGGTCCAGGTGGAGGGCTTGGAGGAGTTGCTCGAGATGCTCATGGTCTGCTCACACCGCCTCTGCCCGTCGGCCCAGCCACCAGTTCAGCAGGGTGAAGGACATGACGATCAGGAACAGCACCACGGAACCGGCTGCGGCCATGCCGTACTGCATCTGGGGCCCGAAGGCGTTGTCGTACACGTACTGCACCAGCAGGGTGGTGGCCCCCACCGGGCCGCCGCCGGTGAGGTTGTAGATGACGTCGAAGGCCTGGAAGCCGTGGATGGTGGACAGGATCAGCACCACCATCGTCGTCGGCGCCAGCAGCGGCAGGGTGATGGACCGGAACTGCTGCAGGTGGGAGGCGCCGTCCAGGCTCGCGGCCTCGTACAGGTTCGGGTCGATGGACTGCAGGCCCGCCAGCAGGATCATCGTGTAGAAGCCCACGTTGGTCCACAGGCTCACCGCGATCACGCTGATCATCGCCAGCGTCGGATCCACCAGCCAGGGAACCGCCGGAATGCCGATCGCTCTCAAGGCCTCGTTGACCAGACCCCCGTTGCGCTCCAGCAGCCATCGCCACACGATGCCCACCACCACCGGGCTCAGCAGCACCGGCAGGAAGAACACCGAGCGGAAGAAGGACTTCCCGAAGCCCTGAGCGTTCAGCAGCACCGCCAGCACCACCGCGATGCACACGCCCAGTCCCACGAAGGCGAGCACGAACACGATGGTGTTGAACAGCGCCTGGTAGAAGTCGGCGTCGGAGAAGATCCGCTCGAAGTTGCCGGTCCCGGCCCATTCGAAGGTGCGCCCGTTGCGCGAGGAGTACAACGAGATGTTGAAGCCGCTGAGCGCCGGCCAGATGGTGAACAGGCCGAAGATGACCATGTTCGGCAGCAGGAACAGGTAGGGCGCCGCCCTGAGGGACCACGGCACCCGGCGGCGGG
>NZ_JAMBDS010000009.1:0-70753 GCF_025143785.1 Brachybacterium sp. p3-SID1565 | reverse complement strand
ATGAGCTCACTCTTCGACGATCTCTCCCTGCCCGATTCCTTCCGCCGCCTGGAGGGCGTGCGGGTCGACGCCGACCCTTCACGGCGGCTGCAGGAGCCCCCTGAGGGTGCGCCGGCTCCCGAGGAGCCGCCGTTCGACCAGGAGCCGCCGTTCGATGAGGCACCCCCGTTCGATGAGGCACCCCCGTTTGATGAGGAGCCGCCGTTCGATGAGGACACCGCTCCACCCGAGGGGGAGAGCGAGCCGCCGGCGGGGATCAGGGACCACGCTCGTACCTACTCCGCTGCGCCGCCGGCGCGGTCGTGGGCGGCTGATCCGTCGGCTCTGGCGGCTCTGGTCGAGGGGCTGAACCCGCCGCAGCGCGAGGCCGTCGAGCACCGCGGCAGTCCGCTCCTGATCGTGGCAGGCGCCGGCTCCGGCAAGACGCGGGTGCTCACCCGCCGCATCGCCCACCTGCTGGCCTCCGGAGAGGCGATGCCCGGGGAGATCCTTGCGATCACCTTCACCAACAAGGCCGCCGCTGAGATGAAGGAGCGCGTGGCCGAGCTGGTGGGCCCGGTGGCGCGCAGCATGTGGGTCTCCACCTTCCACAGCGCCTGCGTGCGCATCCTGCGCCGCGACGCCGCAGCGGCCGGCCTGAAGAGCTCCTTCACGATCTACGACAGCGCTGACTCCCTGCGCCTGATCACCACGATCGCCAAGGATCTGGAGCTGGACACCAAGAAGAATGCGCCCAGGGCGCTGGCCTCGCGCATCTCCTCGCTCAAGAACGAGCTGGTGGACCCGATCGACTTCGCCGATCAGGCCGAGACCGCCAAGAACCCCTTCGAGAAGACCCTGGCCCGGATCTACACCAACTACACCGAGCGGCTGCGCCAGGCCAACGCCGTGGACTTCGATGACCTGATCGGACTGACCGTCACCATGCTGCGGGAGAACCCCGCGATCCGTGAGGGGTACCGCCGGCGGTTCCGCCACGTGATGGTCGATGAGTACCAGGACACCAACCCCGCCCAGTACGCGCTGGTGCGCGAGCTGGTGGGCGAGGACCCCTCGGCCGATCTGACCGTGGTGGGCGACTCGGACCAGTCCATCTACGCCTTCCGCGGCGCGACCATCCGCAACATCGTGGAGTTCGAGCAGGACTTCCCCTCCGCCCGCACCATCGTGCTGGAGCAGAACTACCGCTCCACCCAGTCCATCCTCACCGCCGCGAACGCCGTGATCGAGGAGAACCAGGGCCGCCGCAAGAAGAACCTGTGGACCGACCAGGGCGCCGGCGAGAAGATCACCCTGTACGTCGCCGATGACGAGGCCGCCGAGGCCCGCTACATCGGCCGCCAGATCGACGCCCTGGTGGACGACGGCCGCACCGCGGGGGACATCGCGATCTTCTATCGCGCCAATGCGCAGTCGCGTGCGCTGGAGGACCAGCTGATCCGCATCGGACTGCCGTATCGCGTGGTGGGCGGTACGCGGTTCTATGAGCGCCGCGAGATCAAGGACGCGATCGCGTACCTGCAGGTCCTGGCCAATCCGGCCGATGAGATCAACCTGCGCCGCATCCTGAACGTCCCCAAGCGCGGCATCGGGGACCGTGCGGAGGCGGCGATCGCGATGCTCGCGGAGCGGGAGCGGATCAGCTTCGGAGAGGCGCTGCGGCGGGCCGAGGAGGCCCCCGGGATCGCCACCCGTTCGCTGAACGCGGTGCGCTCCTTCGTGGTCATGCTCGAGGAGCTGCAGGAGCTTGCCCGCACCGGGACGGGTCCGGCGGAGGTGCTCGAGGCGATCCTGCAGAAGTCCGGGTACTACGCCGAGCTCCAGGGCAGCGATGACCCGCAGGACGAGTCCCGTCTGGAGAACCTCGCCGAGCTGATCAGCGTGGCCTCCGAGTTCGAGGCGCAGATGGAGGCCGCCGACGCCGCCGCCAGCGAGTTCGAGGACGAGGAAGGCGACGACGCCACCGCGCCCGACATCCCCCAGGGTGAGGCCGTCTCTGCCGAATCGGTGCTGGTGGGCGAGGCTGAGGCACCTGCGCCTCCGGATGCTCCGGAGGGGTCCCTCATCGACCGGTTCCTGGAGAAGGTCTCCCTGGTGGCGGACGCTGACCAGATCCCCGGGGCCGAGGACCAGTTCGTCACGCTGATGACCCTGCACACCGCGAAGGGACTGGAGTTCCCGGTGGTGTTCCTGACGGGTCTGGAGGACGGCACCTTCCCGCATCAGCGCACCCTGTCCGATCCTGAGCAGCTGGAGGAGGAGCGTCGCCTGGCCTACGTGGGCATCACCCGTGCCCGGCAGAAGCTGTACCTCACCCGTGCCCAGATGCGTGCCACCTGGGGAGCGCCCCAGTTCATGCCGGCCAGCCGATTCCTCGACGAGGTGCCGGAGCAGGTGCTCGACGTGGCACGAGCGGGCTCCACGCTGGCCGGGGGAGCCGGGTACGGCGGAGGGTACGGCTCCGGTGGATACGGTTCCCGCGGCGGGGGCGGCTACGGCTTCGCTGGTGGCAGCTACGGCTCCGGCGGCGGTCGGGGTCCTGCATACAGCGGTGGCCCCGGCGGCGGCCGCAAGGACGTGACCCGGCCCAGCTTCGGCTCCGGCCGCAAGCCCACGGACGTATCCAAGATGCCGCAGCTGGCGGTGGGGGACCGCGTCACGCACGACTCCTTCGGCATGGGCACCGTCACGGAGGTTGCCGGCCAGGGTGAGAAGACCCAGGTCGAGGTGCAGTTCAGGGCGCCCCACGGGAAGAAGCGCCTGCTGCTGCGCTACGCCCCGATCACCAAGCTGTAAGGGCTCCGATCACCAAGCTGCAAGGGCCCCGACCACCCGGCCTGCGCTCTCCTTGGTGCCGGCGATCCCCGGCGGGGTCATCCGCGCATTCGCACTGTTCCGGTGCCGGACACATGATTTGCCAGCTTGTCCAGCTGACTGCGGACCGGCGGGTCCAGTGCTCCGGGTGGCGCGAGCGTGCGGGGTGGGTCTGGCGATGCGGGTGCAGCAGTGTCAGGAGCGGCGCCGGGTGTGAGGCCGAGCATCCGATCCAGGTCGGGAACGGGTGAGCGATACCTGTGGCCCGTCGGCGCGGTGATCTCCAGGGTGCCCGTGTGGGCCCCCTCGGTGATCAGGCTGCTCACCCACCCGGGCAACTCCAGGACGTGGTTGAAGCGCTCGCAGACCCCCACACCGTTGTCGGGGGTGGTGGTGCCGCCATCAGCATGGCGGTGAACATGATCGATGTGGCGGATCGGTGCTTCGCACCACGGGGTGCGGCACTGCTGATCTCGCGCCAGGATGAAGCGACGCACATCCCCGGTGAACAGCCGCCGGCGGCTGTCCATGTGGACCAGGGAGCCGGAGACCGGATCCGTGTACAGGCGACGCACCCACCGACGGGCCCGTGCCGCTGAACCCGTCGGGCCGGTTGGGGTCGGAGCCGAGCGGAGGCCGGCCGGGTGGGGCTCGTCAGCGGGGCGTGGATCGCCCGCCGAGCTGAGACCGTCGCCGGGGTGCGGATGGTTGGCGGGGCGTGCTGGCACCGCGGGTGCATCGTGCAATGCGAGGTGACGCGCGACCGGGCCGGGCAGAGGGTGGCCCTCCAGCAGGGCGGGGTCTGCGCCGCCGGCCAGCAGGCTCCTGTCGGTCATCAGCAGCTGGATCTCGACGGGAGCCGCGGCGGCCTCATGGCCGGTGATGCGCGCGGCCAGGGTGTCAGCCATGATCTGCCCTCGGGAGCGATCGTCGCCCCGGGCACGTGCGGCGTCCGCGGCTGCGCGCAGTGACGCGAACGCCGAGAC
The DNA here is from genome assembly GCF_025143785.1 of Brachybacterium sp. p3-SID1565. Taxonomy (NCBI): domain Bacteria; kingdom Bacillati; phylum Actinomycetota; class Actinomycetes; order Micrococcales; family Dermabacteraceae; genus Brachybacterium; species Brachybacterium sp. p3-SID1565. Next base: position 66,953 of record NZ_JAMBDS010000009.1, on the reverse strand, counting down.
GCCTTCGGTCAGCGGCAGTAGAGCCGAGAGCGTCATCATCCCCTCGGCTGCCGGCCGCTGCGTGACGCGCCGCTGCGAGTGGTTGAGCCTCATCCGTGCCAGGGCCGCCTCCCGATCGAGGTCGTCGGCCTGTGCGCGAGCCCGGCGGCCAGCGGCGCGAGGGGACAGCTCATGGATGCTCGGGGCGAGCTCGGAGTCGATGCGGGCGCGATCCTCGTCGTCCAGGACCAGCACTGCCCGCGCGACCTCCTCTGCCGCCCAGGCGGAGATGTCCCCCTGGGCCATGCGACGCCAGATCTCAGGAAGGGACTCGACCACCACTCGACGCAGAGCGAGCTGGTTGCCCGCGCGAGCTGGCGATATGCGGCGGGCAAGGCCGATCTCGTGGCCCACGCCTGTGCCCCGGCGTGCCAGCGGCACTCCGGCCGCACGCTCGGATCGGACACGAGCCTGCCGCAGGGAGACCTCGAGGGAGGACTGCACGGCGTCCAAGGAGTTCTTGAGCGATTCGATCCGCCCGATCGCGTCGATGACCGCTGCGTCCTCGGTGGCGGCGTCCTCGGTGACGGCGGTGGTCCCCACGGGGGATCGGGCACTGTATGGAACAAGCATTGCGACGGCGTCCTGCACGGCACTCGCGGTCCGGCTGATCGCGTCGAGCACCGCATATGGATGGGTGGGCAGAGCGTCCACGGAGCACCTCCTCCCGACGCGCGGGAACATTTATATCGAATGTGCGTTCGAATATAGGGGAAGGGTATGACGCACGGACGGGGTGCTAGAACCGGCAGGGCAGGAATGTGGAAGGACCCGGCTCGGCCGACCAGCCCAGCGCGCTCAGCAGCCAGTCCCACGAGGGCTCGGCCAGTGCGAGATCAGCGGTCCAGAGCTCGAGGTGGTGCAGCCCTGTGCGGGCGGGCTCGGTCATGTTCGGAGTATATGGAGCGCAGGGCCCGTCGGCGGCCCTACGTGGTGACCCGGATCAGGGCCCTGGCGCCGCGCTCCATGTCCACGAAGGAGTGGTTGACCGCGGTGTAGGTGCCGGGTTCGTCGAACACCAGCTCCACGAACCCGCCCTGCGCAGCGCCCAGGTGCAGGGCCTGGGAGCCGCCCCCGGTCTCGTTGTCGGGCCGCAGCAGGTACTCGCCCTCGAAGAACACCGTGTCGAAGACCCCGCCCACCACGTGGAAGGAGATCCCGCGGGAGGGACCGGCGGCCAGCACCCAGATCCGCACCCGTTCGCCCACACGGGCCTCGAGAGGAGCGTGCACGTACTGATTGGCGTGCCCGTTGAACACCGTCATGTCCGGGCGCTCGGCGGCGATCTTGGCGGGACTGACCGGGTGCGCGCCCTCGTGCATCGCCTCCGCGTGGCCGGCGGCGCCCTCGGGCACCAGGTAGTGATCGGACTGCACCAGCACGTACTCCCGGTCGGCGGTCGCGAGGTCCTGCGGCGGCACGATCAGCACGCCCAGCAACCCGGCGGCCAGGTGCACCGTCATCGGCATCGTCGAGCAGTGGTACAGCCACGCCCCGGCGTAGTCCGTGGTGATCGTGTACTCGAGGGACTTACCCGGTGGGATCGTGCGCATCACCTCATCGGGGGCGACGCGGCCCGCATGCAGGTCAAGCGAGTGCCCCATGGAGCCGTTGTTGACCAGGTCCACGGTCAGTCGGGCTCCCAGCTCGGAGCGGATCACCGGGCCCACCACGGTGCCGTTGAACGTCATCGCGTCCATGCTCACGCCGGGGGCCACCTCCAGTGCGGCCTCGGTGATCTCGAGCGTGAGCCGCTGATCCTGGCCCGCGCTCGGCGGCATGGCGGCGTCGCGCACCGCATAGCCCTCGCCGGGCTCAGCAGCCAGATCCATCGGCACCCGGGCCAGTTCGTCACCGCCGGTGGAAGCACCGGCGCTGCCGCCGTGCGCGTGGCCCGTGGTCGCCGCGCCGACGGCGGTCACCCGCAGGGTCATGCCCATCGCACGATGGCCGACGATCGAGCACCACCCCGCCAGGTCGTGACTGATCACACCGGCCTCGACGGTGGTGGAGTCGCCGGGCTGGAGCCTCCCGGAGGCGGTGCCATCGGCGAGCACCAGGTCGTGCACGTCGTGCGGATCGTCATTGGCCAGCTCGATCACCAGGTCGTTGCCAGCGGGCACCTCGATCACATCAGGATGGAAGCGCATCTCGGCCATGCTCACCGCGACGGTGGTGGTCTGCCCGGTGGGACTCACCGCGCCACCCGCGGCAGGTGCGGCCGTACCACCGGAGCCGGAGGCGGCACCGGTGTCGCCGTAGGAGCCGTAGGCCCGGTCAAGCGAGGATCCGACGGCGGTGACACCCAGGACGGAGCCCGCCCCCAGCAGGGCCCCGGTGAGGGCGCGACGGTCCAGACCGGCAGGAGCCGACGGGTCCGTGCCTGAGCCGGGGGCCGATGGGCTCGCGGCGCCCGTCGTCGCCGTGGAAGCCGACGGGTCCGTGGCACCGCGCAGGGCAGGGGACGGCAGGGGCGCCGACGCGTCCGGCCCACCGGGCCCACCGGAGGCCATCAGCGCCTTCCGCTCCCTCACGCTGACCCGGATAGCCAGGACCATCAGCACCAGAAAGCTCAGCAGCGCGGCGAAGGCCAGCAGCGAGGCGAGCACGCGCGCCCACGAACCGAAGCCCGCGGCGTCGGTGGTGCCCACGGTCAGACCCGCGAACAGGGCGCCGCTGGCCGCCGTGCCCTTGTCGGCCAGCACGAACAGAGCGATCACCAGGTTGACGATCACGACGCGTACCACGGCGAACCGGCTCATCATCGCCAGGGAGGCGCGCACCGCGCGCGGCCCGCCACCCATGGTGACCGGCAGCAGGTAGCTCATCGCCCCCAGCAGCACCTGCAGCAGGAAGCCGGCGACGAAGGGGACGGTGAGGGTCTGGACGTCCGCGGCGACCAGGGAGCTGGCGAGCTGCTCGTCGGCCGAGCGCCACCAGAGCGCGGTCAGGCGCAGCAGGCCGAGCATGAACCACACCATGCCCGCCCCGATCGAGAGGATCGGGAACCAGGGCAGTTCGATGCGGTGCTCCTGGCGGGCGGAGCGGATGCCCGCCCGGACCAGGGTGATGGCCACCCAGGCGAAGGATCCCGCGTACACCAGGACGAACGCCACCCCCAGGCTCACCGAGGCGATGATCGCGGCGATCGACGCCCCCACCACGCCGACGCCCATGCCCACCAGGCCCCGAGCGGAGCGCGCGGTGGCGACCGGATCCGCCTTGGTGCGCAGCACGGTCGGCCACAGGGTCAGCAGGGTGCCGGTGACGGTGATCCCCACAAAACCCAGGATGTTGAGGATCTGATGGGCCAGCAGCAGCCTGCCCTGCCACGGCTCGCCCGGGCTGAAGGCCATCACTGCGCCCAGCACGGCACCGGCGGGCAGCAGGCAGGCCGCGCCGATGTAGGCCCGCACCGTGAACGCGAAGCGCGGCGCCAGAGCAGCACGCACCTGTGAGCCGAGGGAGATCGCGTACCAGACCAGCGCGGCGGAGACCAGGAGGGCACCGACCACCACTACCCACGGCCACGAGGGCAGCATGCCGGCGATCGTCACCGCCACGCCCGCCGTGAGCAGATAGCTGCGGGCCACCTGGCGGGGACGGCTCTCCTCGCCCAGGCGAGTCTTCAGCAGGGCCTCGGTGAAGTGCTGGCCCCACACCATGATCGAGGTGGAGATCAGGCCGAGGGTGACCATGTGGACCATCAGCCAGCGGGCCTGCGGCAGCCACTGGTGGGTCAGCACCACGACGACCAGCGCGATCATCCACCAGCTGACGGGGCGCGAGGCCCGGCGGTGCCAGGAGCGGCGGCCGCTGCTGCGCGGATCGGGGCGGCCCGGCTCCCGGGCGCCACCGGAACCGGAGCCACCGGAGCCACCGGAGTCACCGGGATCGCCGGAGCCGCCAAGGCCGCCATGGCCGCCGGGGAGCGGGGCAGGGGAGCCCGACAGGGTCGGGGTCGGGTGCTTCGTCGCGTCGGGCATGGCCACCTCGAGGCAGGATGCGGCACCAGGCGAGCTGGTGACCACGGCGCCGGGCCGACCCGGCGCACAATGGGCTTGCTGGCCCCGCCAGGCTAGAGGCGCGAGGGCTCCGGGGACGAGGCAGCGGGCCCGGATCCGACGAAGATCACGTCAGGTCGCGTCACGATGTCATATCGTCCTGCCGGAGCGTCAGCTGCTGCGGTGCTGCCGCTCGGTGCGTGGTGCTGCGGACGCATCCCGTGGGTCGCGTGTCGGCTCGTATTCCCGGGGCTCGTCGTCGACGTTCTCCGGGCCCGCCTCGTGCTGGGTGGTGAACTGCGCGACCAGGGCCCAGCCGAAGCGGACCACGACGATCACCCCCACCACCGCGAGGACGGCGGTGAAGGGGATCTGCACACCGGTGCGGGTGACCACGAACCAGATGATGAACAGGGACAGCCCCATCAGCACTGCATCGCGGAAGGCGGCCGTCACGCGGCGCCCCACCTGGGCCCTGCGCATGCGGCGCTCGGCCACCACGGCGTAGGCGGCGGCATCCTTCCGGGCGCGCGCGCTGCTGCGACGCAGGGAGTCGCGGCTCTCACGGGTGCCCTCGTCCAGGGCTCGACGCGCCGCGCGCGCATAGTCGCCGGTGCTCAGGGGCCGTCGGCGAGGAGCGTCATCGCGGGCCCGGTCGCGCCCCGAGCGGTTCGACTCGCTTCCCGAGCGGTTCGACGGGGGGCGGGGATGGTCCCGGTCGGCAGGGTGCCGTCGGTCCCGTGCGGGGCGCGACGCGCTCTGCGCCTGACGACGCGCCGTGTTGCGCGCGGCCTTCGCGTAGGTCTTCCAGTCGGCCATCGACTCTCCTCGGCCCGGTAGTGGAACGGTGCGCCCCTGTCATGCAAGGGAGCTAGCGGCGGTCGTCCTCCCGCCAGCGGATGTCGGCGTCCCGTCGACCGCGGTCGTCGTACGAGCGGTCCTGCTGCGCGCGCCGACGGGCTGAGCTCTCGTTCCAGTACGACAGCCCCACGTTCAGCGCGATCGTGATCACCACCGAGAGGAAGAAGCTCGAGAAGGTGGAGCGCACACCCGCCACGCGCAGGATGAGGAACAGCACGAGGATCGCGACCACACTGAAGCCGAGGGTGTCGCGGATGCGCTGGGTGAGAGTTCGACGGCGAGGCACGGGCCCACTGTAGTGCCCGTGCCTCACCGAAGCGTTCGTCGAGGAACGCCGTGCGGTGCTGCGTCCCGTTCCGGACGGGCCCGTCCGCGACGGGGCAGCCGGTTCGCTCATTGCTCTGGCGACGGTAGTCTGGCTCCGTCACCTGGGACGGCCCCGAGGCCGGAGCGCGGCCTGCCGTCCTCTGTCGATAACGAGAGGACCCCCAACCCGTGGACCTGTATGAGTACCAGGCCCGCGACCTCTTCGAGAAGCACGGCGTGCCCGTGCTCGGAGGAGTGGTCGCGGAGGATCCTGCCAGCGCCAAGGCTGCAGCGGAGCAGCTCGGCACACCGGTCACCGTCGTCAAGGCCCAGGTCAAGGTGGGAGGGCGCGGCAAGGCCGGCGGCGTGAAGGTCGCGAAGTCCCCCGAGGAGGCCGAGCAGCACGCCTCCCGGATCCTGGGCATGGACATCAAGGGCCACACCGTGCACCGCGTGATGATCGCCGAGGGTGCGGACATCGCCGAGGAGTACTACTTCTCCCTGCTGCTGGACCGCACCAACCGCAACTACCTCGCCATGTGCTCGGTCGAGGGCGGCATGGAGATCGAGCAGCTGGCCGTCGAGCGCCCCGAGGCCCTGGCCCGCGTGGCCGTGGACCCGAACGTCGGCATCGACGAGGCCAAGGCGAAGGAGATCGTCGAGACCGCCAGGTTCGACGCCGAGACCGGCGCGAAGGTCGCCCCCGTGCTGCAGAAGCTGTGGGACGTGTACCGCGAGGAGGACGCCACCCTGGTGGAGGTCAACCCGCTGGTCAAGACCGGTGCAGGTGACATCATCGCCCTGGACGGCAAGGTCACGCTGGACGACAACGCCGCCTACCGCCAGGAGGGGCACGGCGAACTGGTGGACACCCTCACCGAGGATCCCCTGGAGGCCAAGGCCAAGGCGCTGGACCTCAACTACGTCAAGCTCGACGGCGAGGTCGGCATCATCGGCAATGGCGCGGGCCTGGTCATGTCCACCCTCGACGTGGTCGCGTACGCCGGTGAGCAGCACGGCGTCAAGCCCGCCAACTTCCTGGACATCGGCGGCGGTGCCTCCGCCGAGGTGATGGCCAACGGCCTGGACGTGATCCTCGGCGACGAGCAGGTCTCCGCCGTGTTCGTGAACGTCTTCGGTGGCATCACCGCGTGCGATGCGGTGGCCAACGGCATCGTGGGCGCGCTGAAGAAGCTCGGCGACTCCGCCACCAAGCCTCTGGTGGTGCGCCTCGACGGCAACAACGTCGAGGAGGGCCGCCGCATCCTCGCCGACTTCGCCCATCCCCTCGTCACCCAGGCCGACACCATGGACGGCGGCGCCGCGAAGGTCGCCCAGCTCGCCGCCGAAGGAAAGTGAGCAGCACCCCCATGTCTATCTTTCTCGATGAGAACAGCAAGGTCATCGTCCAGGGCATGACGGGCTCGGAGGGCATGAAGCACTCCCAGCGCATGCTCGACTCCGGCACCGCCATCGTCGGCGGCGTGAACCCCCGCAAGGCCGGCCAGTCGGTCTCCTTCGACGGCGGCCACGAGGTGCCGGTCTTCGGCACCGTCAAGGAGGCCATGGAGGCCACCGGCGCGAACGTCTCCGTCGTGTTCGTGCCCCCGAAGTTCGCCAAGGACGCCGCGATCGAGGCGATCGACGCCGAGATCCCGCTCCTGGTGATCATCACCGAGGGCATCCCGGTCAAGGACAGCGCCGAATTCTTCAACTACTCCCAGGAGAAGGGCACCACCCGGATCATCGGCCCGAACTGCCCGGGCGTGATCAGCCCCGGCAAGTCCAACGCCGGCATCACTCCCGCGAACATCACCGGCGCGGGCAAGCTGGGCCTGGTCTCCAAGTCCGGCACCCTGACCTACCAGATGATGTATGAGCTCTCGGACATCGGCTTCACCACCTGCATCGGCATCGGTGGCGACCCAATCATCGGCACCACCCACATCGACGCCCTGGAGGCGTTCGAGCAGGACCCCGACACCGTCGGGGTGGTGATGATCGGCGAGATCGGCGGCGATGCCGAGGAGCGTGCCGCGGCGTACATCCAGGAGAACATGACCAAGCCGGTGGTCGGCTACGTCGCGGGCTTCACCGCCCCCGAGGGCAAGACCATGGGCCACGCCGGCGCGATCGTCACCGGCTCGGCCGGCACCGCGCAGGCCAAGAAGGAGGCCCTCGAGGCCGCCGGCGTCAAGGTGGGCAAGACCCCCACCGAGACCGCCGAGCTGATGCGGGAGATCATCAAGGGTCTCTGATCCCGACGGCTCCTGCGGCCTGAAAGCCGTGAGCGCGCGGCGCCCCGGATCCCCGAGCGGGACCCGGGGCGCGGTGCATCCGGGCCCCGAGCGCCGTGCGTGCGGGGATCTCCTCCTCGCGCAGGAGGCGCGACGCGCGGATCTCGCGGAGGCTGGTCCCATGATCAACTGCATCTCGCCCACGAGCGATCCCCGGCCCGACAGCGGCTGGGCCATCGTCGTGCTCGGCTCCGTCGTCCTGGGTGCCGTCCTCGCCTCGGTCCTGCTGTTCCCCGACGGCGTCACTGTCTCCATGGACCCCGGGTACCGGCCGATGCCGGTGCTGGTGCTGCTGGTGCCGGCCATGCTGTGCATCGCTGCGGCGCTGCTGCTGCCGGCGGGCCAGGGCTCCTCGGCGGTGCTGGTGACGCAGCCGGGCCGGGTGCGGGCGCAGACAGCCGGGCTGCTCGCTCTGGCCGTTGGGTTCTCGCTGCTGGTGCCGGTGCTGCCGCTGCCGGAGGACTACGTCCTGCTCAAGGCCCTGATGTTCATCGTGGTGCCGTGCGTGTGGCTCTGGTCCTCGGCCAGGCGCCATGGCGCCGGGGTGGAGATCCACCGGCCGAGCGTCCACCCGGCGGTGGTCGTACTGCCGGCACTGCTGCTCGGCGTCCTCTCGACTGTCGGCCCCTTCTCCAGCGGGTCCCCGACGGTCTGGCCGCCGCTGGCGACCCTCGTGGTCGGGGCGACGGCCACGGCGATCACCGCCGGACTGGGGGAGGAGCTGCTGTTCCGACGCTTCCTGCAGACCCGGCTGGAGGCCCTGTGCGGCCGATGGACGGGGATCCTGCTGGCCTCCCTGCTGTTCGGCCTGATGCATCTGTTCTCGCACCGGGTTGGCCCCCTGGGGGAGAGCGCCGTGCGGGTGATCGCCCTGCAGGGGACGACGGGGATCGCGCTGGGCGTGCTCTGGTCGCGCTGGCGACGCCTGTGGGTGTGCGTGCTGGCGCACGTGCTCCTCAACGGCCTCGCGGTGGTCCTGCACCTGCTGGGCCAGCTCGCCTGAAGCCCGCGGCGGCCCGGGGTCGTGCCGCGCGCCTGCCCGAACAGGCTCCGTGGCGAGTGCGCGGATAGACTCGTCACTGCCACGCGGCGGACCGGGCGCGAAGGAGGGGCTGTGAGCGGCGATCTGATCGACACCACCGAGATGTACCTCAAGACGGTGTTCGAGCTGCGCGAGGCCGGGGTGGTGCCGATGCGGGCCCGGATCGCCGAGAGGCTGGGGCACTCGGGGCCGACGGTCTCGCAGACCGTGGCGCGCATGGAGCGCGACGGCCTGCTGCACCTGGACGACGAGCGACGGATCCGACTCACCGACGAGGGGCGGGAGCTCGCCACGGTGGTGATGCGCAAGCACCGCCTGGCCGAACGGCACCTGCTCGACGTCATCGGCCTGGACTTCGCCCTGGTGCACGAGGAGGCCTGCCGCTGGGAGCACGTGATGAGCCTCGAGGTGGAGCGGCGCATCGCCCAGCAGCTGCAACCGCCGTACGTCGATCCCTACGGCAACCCCATCCCCGGCCTGAGCGACCTGGGGATCTCGGAGACCGCGGTCACCCCGGAGGGTAAAGACATGGCCAACGCGTCCATGATGCTTTCCGAGGTCGCCACGGACGACCGGCCCACGCCGGTCCTGCTGCGCCGCATCGGTGAGCGCGCCCAGAGCGACATCGAGCTGCTCGGAGAACTTGCACGTCATGAGCTGTATCCCGGCGCCAGGGCGGAGGTATGGCGGCAGGGGCGAGACGTGGTGCTCCGGGCCGAGTCCGGTGCCGCTGTCACCCTCTCCGACGTCATCGCTGGTCAGCTCCTTGTGACCCCGATCGCAACGGAGTAAAGCCTCCGTCAAGGTCTGCCCCAGAAGCGGCCCGGGACACGGACGGTCCCGCTCATGCGCACCTATCGTCGTACCCGTGCCGCGGCGACCTCGCCCGGCATGTCCACCGGCAGGCCCCGTTGCGCGCCGGATCCGGACTGCGAGCATCATCGAGCGCACAGGCGAGAGCCTCGGGGCTGGGAGCCACACGTGTCGAACACTGCGAAGAACACCCACCGTCGCGACGTGCGTGCGGTGACCCCCGCCGTGCGCGCTGGCCGCGCGGCCGCCGGTGCCGCGATGGCGGCCGGGATCCTGCTCGGCGGTGCCACTGCCGCGACCGCTGAGCCGAACGCCGAGGCGCCTGCCCCGCAGGCCGACGCCGCCGCCACGGCCGTGCTGGCTCCCGTGGTCGCCCCGGCCGTCGGCATCCCCAGCGCCGATGTGGCCGACGAGGCCGAGGCCGCCCCGTCCCTGGCCCCCGCCGCCGGTGCGATCTCGATCGTCCTGCCCGAGCCGGAGCCGGAGCCGGAGCCGGAGCCGGAGCCCGAGCCCGAGCCGGAGCCCGTGGTGGAGGACCAGGGCGAGCAGGAGCAGTCCGAGGACCGCTCCGAGCGCGAGGACAGCAGCGAGAGCCGCGAGGACAGCAGCGAGAGCCGCGAGGACCGCAGCGAGAACCGCGAGGATCGCAACGAGGACGGCGAGGAGTCAAGCGAGGAGCGTCGCTCCGAGGGCGAGAGCCGCTCCTCCCGCTCCAACGACCGGTCCGAGGCGCCGCGCGAGGAGAAGCAGGAGCAGAAGCAGTCCTCCGACTCGGGCATCTCCCCGGGCAAGGGCAGCTCCATCCTGGCGACCGCTCGCAGCGGCATCGGCACCCCGTACGTCTACGGCGGCACCAGCCCGTCCGGCTGGGACTGCTCCGGTTTCGTGCAGTGGGTGTACGCCCAGCACGGCATCAGCCTCCCCCGCGGTGCGGCCGATCAGGCCGCTGCCGGGCGCGTGATCCCGCGCTCCGAGGCCCGCCCCGGCGACCTCGTCTACAAGCCCGGCCACATCGGGATCTACGCCGGCGGCAACATGTTCGTCGACGCGGGCAACACGCGCGTGGACACCTCCGAGCGCAACATCTACTCCGGGAACTGGACCTTCATCCGCATCGGCGGCTGATCCAGCCCACCCGCACACGGCCCTGCACCCCTCCCGGGTGCAGGGCCGCTCCCATTCCCGGGCGGCTGCGCCGGGTACCGTGGGCACGTGTCCTCCGCCCGTGACCTCCTCGCCGCCGCTCTGCTGCTGATCGCGACCGTGCTGGGCGCCCTGTGGATCCCGGCTGCGTGGCTGGACCGGACGGCCATCGAGCAGGAGGGCTTCCTCGCGGTCACCGAGCCGCTGGCCGATGACCCTGCGTTCCAGCGCACCCTCACCGACAGCGCCGTCGCGCAGATCCTGGGGGATGAGCGCGTGCCGGACTGGATCACCGAGCGTGTCACGCCCTTGGCCGAGGAGCAGGCCGCGCGGATCACCGGGACCGAGGTGTACGGCAGTGTCTGGGACGTGACCATGCGCGAGCTGCACGGTGCGCTGTTCAGCCCCGGGGCATCGGACCTGGACGTGGACCTGGGGCCCGCCATCGACGCCATTCTCAGCGGCATCGAGGATCACCTCCCCCTGGGCATCACCGTCCCCCGGCCGGAGGACGCCACCGTCACCCTGGCCACCATCCCCGATGTCCCGCTGCTGGCGAAGGCCGCCTCACTCTCCCCGTGGGCGCACCGGCTGGGGCCGGCCGCGCTGCTGCTGCTCCTGGTCGCGCTCACCGTCGCAGCGCACCGACGCACGATGCTCACCCTCGCGGGGGTGGGCGGCATCCTCGCCGGAGGGGCGGTGTGGCTACTGGCCACCCGCATCGAGGACCTGGTCCCCGACAGCATCGATCAAGCCGTGTTCGTCGGCCCTATCGTGCAGGTGTTCCAGGAGAAGTTCACCACCGAGGTGATGCCGCAGGGGGTGATCATGCTCGGGGTGGGCGCACTGGTGATGGCCGTCGGCCTGGTGCTGATCGGCCTGCGCCGCAGCGCGTGAGGGCCGGCCTCAGACGCCGGACGGTGCTGCTGCCAGATGCTGCCGCACTGCCAGGTCGATCAGCCGGGCCGCTGTGCGGGCGGTGCGGGAGTCGACGTCGAGGCCGGGATTCAGCTCCACCACGTCGATCAGGGCGAGCTTCCCGCTCGCCGCGGCAGCACGGACCGCCGTGACGATCAGCGGCAGCGGTACGCCCAGCCCCGCCGGGGCGCTCACACCGGGGGCAGCCGCTGCAGGCAGCACGTCCAGGTCGATGGTGAGGTAGAGGACGTCCAGATCCGCGACGACCTCCTCCACGAAGCTCTGCACGGCGCCTGTCCCGCCGTCCAGGCATTCCAGGTCGGTCAGCCAGCGCACGCCCAGTTCGCGAGCGGTGTCGAACAGTGCGCCGGTGTTGGACGCCTCCGAGATGCCGAGCACCGCGTAGGCGAGGTCCCGCCCGGCGGCCCTCTCGGCCTCGGCCATCTGCAGGAACGGGGTGCCGGAGGTGGCACGGTCCTCCCGTCGCAGGTCGAAGTGCGCATCGAGGTTCAGCACGCCCCAGCGGGGACGCGCTTCGGGGGCGTCGGTGCCGGCGCCGAGGAAGCTGACCAGTCCCAGGTAGCAGGCCCAGGCGGTCTCGTGCCCCCCGCCCAGCACCACCGTGAGCAGGGAGCCCGGAGCGCCGAGCGCGGAGGCGATCATCGCCGCGGCGTCGCGGTGGCCGGTCTCCAGGTCCTCGCCCACGGTGACCGCGTCCCCGTGGTCCACCAGCTGTACGTCGCCGCGGGCGATGCTCGGGTGCGGGACCATCGGAGCCAGGGCGGAGCGCAGGGCCTCGGGTCCGTCGGCAGCGCCCGCTCGGCCGCCGTTGCGGCGCACGCCCTCGTCGGTGCGGAAGCCGACCACCGCGACGTGCGGTGCGGAGCTCCCCCGGGTCCGCTGGGCGGGCCGCACCCGCTGGTGCCACCGGGCGTGATCAGGACCCTCGCCGTCGACGCGGCCGGTCCAGGCGCGGAGCGGAACAGGGGCGCTGTGGTCGTCCATCGGCGGCGGTCCTCCGGGTGCGTGGGGTCGAAGCGACGGGGCGCCGCTGTTCCCATGGTGGCACCTGCGGTCCCTGAGGCCGGGCCGGATCCCCACCCGACTGTCCGAGATCCCGGACGGCTCCGGGCTGGAGCACTCACCCGGTCCCCGGGGACATGCTGTGCTGAAGGGGTCCCACTGCAGCGACCCCCGAGACCCAGGAGCACACCATGAGCCTTCCCGGCGCCCGCCCCGTCCGCGCCCCCCGCGGCACCGATCTGACCGCGAAGAGCTGGCAGACAGAGGCCCCGCTGCGGATGCTGATGAACAACCTCGACCCTGAGGTGGCCGAACGGCCCGATGACCTGGTGGTCTACGGCGGCACCGGCCGCGCCGCCCGCTCCTGGGAGGCGTACGACGCGATCGTTGCGACCCTGGCGGACCTCGAGGACGACGAGACCATGCTGGTGCAGTCCGGCAAGCCCGTCGGAGTGCTGCGCACCAACCCCTGGGCCCCGCGGGTGCTGCTGGCCAACTCCAACCTGGTGGGGGACTGGGCCACCTGGCCGGAGTTCCGCCGGCTCGAGGCCGAGGGCCTGATGATGTACGGCCAGATGACCGCCGGCTCCTGGATCTACATCGCCACCCAGGGCATCCTGCAGGGCACCTACGAGACCTTCGCGGCCGTGGCCCGCAAGCGCTTCGAGGGCACCCTGGCCGGCACCATCACCCTCACCGGGGGCTGCGGAGGCATGGGCGGGGCACAGCCCCTGGCCGTCACCCTGAACGGCGGGGTGTGCCTGATCGCCGACGTGGACCGCTCCCGCCTGGAGCGCCGCCGCTCCAAGCGCTACCTCGATGTGATCGCGGACGACCTTGACGACGCGATCGCCCGCGCCACCAGTGCCCGGGACGAGAAGCGCGCCCTCTCCATCGGCATCGTGGGCAATGCCGCCGAGGCGTTCCCCGCCCTGCTGGAGCGGCAGTGCAAAGGCGAGATCCGCATCGACGTGGTCACCGACCAGACCAGCGCCCACGATCCCCTGTCCTACCTCCCCGTCGAAGTGGACGTGGAGAACTGGCAGGCGGAGGCCGAGGCCGATGCGGAGGGCTTCACCAAGAAGTCCCGCGAGTCGATGGCCCGGCAGGTGCAGGCCATGGTGGAGTTCCAGGACCAGGGTGCCGAGGTGTTCGACTACGGCAACTCGATCCGCGACGAGGCCCGCCACGCCGGATACGACCGCGCCTTCTCCTTCCCCGGCTTCGTGCCCGCCTACATCCGCCCCTTGTTCTGCGAGGGCCTGGGCCCCTTCCGCTGGGTGGCGCTCTCGGGGGATCCGGAGGACATCGCCGTCACCGACGCGGCACTGAAGGAGCTGTTCCCCGAGAACGAGCACCTGCACCGCTGGCTGGACGCCGCCGGGGAGCTGGTGGAGTTCGAGGGACTGCCGGCTCGGATCTGCTGGCTGGGCTACGGCGAGCGGCACCGCGCGGGGCTGCTGTTCAACGACCTGGTGCGGGAGGGGAAGGTGAAGGCCCCGATCGTGATCGGCCGCGACCACCTCGACTCCGGCTCGGTCGCGTCCCCGTACCGCGAGACTGAGGGCATGCTCGACGGCTCCGACGCCATCGCCGACTGGCCCCTGCTGAACGCCCTGACCGCGACGTCCTCCGGTGCCACCTGGGTGTCGATCCACCACGGCGGCGGCGTGGGCATCGGCCGCTCCATCCACGCCGGTCAGGTGGGCGTGGCCGACGGCACCGATCTGGCCGCCCAGAAGCTGGACCGCCTGCTCACCAACGACCCGGCCATGGGCGTGATCCGGCACGTGGATGCCGGCTACTCCCGCGCCGCGGACGTGGCCTGGGAGCGCGGGGTGCGGGTGCCGATGCAGGCCCGGGCGAGGGACTGAGCCCGCGGGCCTGCTGGTCCGACCTCTGACCGGGGCCGGTGGTTGACCGGGGTCGGCGGTCAGCGGACGGTGACGGTGATCTCGACGGGATCGACCGGCGGGTCCAGGGTCCCCTTGGACTGGTCGCAGTCCTCGGCGATCTCGGCGCGAGTGCAGTACAGGACGCGCACCGTCATGGTCCCGGTTTCGATACCGGTGAGCTCGACGGCGTAGGGCATCGAGGCCCCCGGGGCGTCCTGTCCACCCCCTGTCCCGTAGACGTCCTCGCCCAGCACCACGTCCGCGCTCGCCACAGACTCCTCGGTCTGGGAGATGACGCCCCACGCATCACCTACGCCCTGGCTGCCCTCTCCGAGGGAGATCTGGGCGGTCTCGCCCACGGCGATCTCCACCTCGGTGGTGCCCTGCTCATGCAGCGTCCCCCCGGCGGGGCCGGAGGTGGGGTCCTCAGCTGAGCCTCGCAGCATCCCGCACCCGGCGAGCACCACCGTGGCCGCGAGCGCGCCGAGGGCCCCTGAGGGCCGCCGGCGTCGCGGTGTCGTGAGGCGGGGCGCAGTCATGGGTTGCGGGTGGGTCGTCATCGGCTGCTCCTGGTGCGGTGGTCGATGCGCTGCGAGAACGGGATCAGTGTCCCAGAAACCACGCCTACACCGTCACAGCCGTGGACCGGGAGGCCGGCACCGTGACGGTGACCAACCCCTGGGGGCCGGGCGACCCCAACGCTCCCAAGACGGTCACCATGACCTACGACGAGTACCGGGAGACCTTCGGGCGGACCACCGTCGGGCGCACCGAGGACCCGGGATTCCTGCAGCGTCATGGGATCGGGGACGGCGTGGGGGTCCTCTGAGGGCCCCGCCCGCAGTCCGGTACCTCGGACAGTTCTCCGAGGGAGCCGCCATGGCCACAGCGTGCGGTCCGTAGATTCGGTGCATGGCCTCCACCGTCATCACCGGGATCTCCGAGCTCTGGACCTTCGACCCCGCCCTTGAGGACCCGTCCGCGCCTCCGCGAGGCATGTCCGACGGACAGCTGCTCCGCGATGCAGCCGTGGTGATCGACTCCGGCCACATCGCCTGGACCGGACCTGCCACCGAGGCCCCCGCGGCCGACGACCAGGCGGACCTCGGGGGCCGGGCCGTGCTGCCGGGCTGGGTGGACTCTCACACCCACCTGGTGTTCGCCGGGGACCGCTCCGCCGAGTTCGAGGCGCGGATGGCAGGGGAGTCCTACGCCGCCGGCGGCATATCGGTGACCACCGGGGCGACTCGGGCCGCGCGTGACGAGGAGCTGCTGGCCCTGGTGCGCAGCCGGATCACCGAGGCCGTGCGCGGCGGCACCACGTGCTTGGAGACCAAGACCGGGTACGGCCTCACAGTGGACGAGGAGGCCCGGGCAGCCCGCCTGCTGGCCCAGCTCCATGCCGCAGGCGAGATCGACGAGATCACCTACCTCGGTGCCCACCTGGTGCCCGGCGAGTTCGAGGGCCGGGGTGAGGAGTACGTGGACCTGGTGGCCGGCCCCATGCTCGAGGCGGTGCAGGACGCGGCGGGACCCGCCCTGCGCTGGATCGACGTGTTCTGCGAGGACGGCGCCTTCGATTCCGAGCAGTCCACGCGGGTGCTGCGCGCCGGCGCCGACGCGGGCCTGGGCCTGCGGGTGCACGGCAACCAGCTGGGCCGCACCGGCGGTGTGCAGCTGGCCTGCGACCTGGGTGCGGCGAGCGTCGATCACCTCAACCACCTAGATCCCGCCGACGTCGACGCCCTCGCCGCGACCGCGGCTCTCCCCGTCGCGCCGGGTGAGGAACCGGGTGTGCTGGATGCCCGGACCGGGCCCACTGTGGCCACCGTGCTGCCGGCCTGCGACCTCTCCACCCGCGCGCCCCTGGCCCCCGCCCGAGAACTGCTCGAGGCCGGGGCCCAGCTCGCGATCGCCTCGAACTGCAACCCCGGTACCAGCTACACCAGTTCCCTGGCGTTCTGCGTGGCCACCGCGGTGCTGCAGATGCGGCTCACCCTCGCCGAGGCCGTGCGCGCCGCCACCCGCGGCGGCGCCCTCGCCCTGCGCCGCAACGACGTGGGACACCTCGGCGTCGGTGCCCGGGCGGACCTGCACGTGCTCGATGCCCCCGCCGCGATCCACCTCGCCTACCGCCCCGGCATGCCGCTCACCCATGCGGTGTGGCGGCGCGGGACACGCGTCCTCTGATCTCCCTCACTCACCCCGGTACGGCCCTTGGACGGGCCCGTCCATCCCCACCCGCCATAGGAGTTCCCATGACCTCGACGAACGCCTCCCCGAACCCCTCCACCGCCTCCGGGCCCTCCGTCGTCACCCTCGGCACCGCCGGCCTCACGGCAGGTCACGTCCTCGCCGTCGCCCGCCGCGGCGCCCGCGTGGACCTCGACCCCGCGGCCCGGGAGGAAGTGGACCGGGTTCGCGCCCACGTGGATGCCCTGGCGGCTCCCGGCCATGCCCCGGTGTACGGGGTCTCCACGGGCTTCGGGGCGCTGGCCGACACCGCCATCGACCCGGGCATGCGGGGCGCCCTGCAGCGCTCCCTGATCCGCTCCCATGCGGCCGGCGCCGGCCCCGAGGTGGAGACCGAGGTGGTGCGTGCGCTGATGCTGCTGCGTGCCCGCACCCTCGCCTCCGGCCGCACGGGCGTGAGGCCCGTCGTGCTGGAGACCATGCTGGCGCTGCTGAACGCGCACATCACCCCCATCGTCCACGAGTACGGCTCCCTGGGCTGTTCCGGGGACCTGGCCCCGCTTTCCCACTGCGCACTGGTGCTCATGGGGGAGGGCCGCGCCCGGGATCGCGCCGGCGAGGAGCGCCCCGTGCGCGAGCTGCTGGCCGAGGCCGGCATCGAACCGATCGAGCTGGCGGAGAAGGAGGGGCTGGCGCTGGTCAACGGCACCGACGGGATGCTGGGGATGCTCCTGATGGCCATCGCCGACCTCGACGAACTGGTGCGGATCGCCGACGTCACCTGCTCGCTGACGGTGCAGGGCCTGCGGGGCCGCGACAGCGTGTTCCGGCCCGAGCTGCACACGCCGCTGCGCCCCCACCCGGGACAGGCGGCATCGGCCGCCAACATCCTGGACCTCCTGCAGGGGTCACCGATCATCGCCGACGTGACCGCCGAGGGATCACGGGTCCAGGACGCCTACTCCCTGCGCTGTGCCCCGCAGGTGGCCGGCGGGGTGCGGGACACCCTGGACCATGCCCGCACCGTCGCCGAGCGCGAGCTGGCCGCCTCCATCGACAACCCCGTGGTGCTCGAGGACGGCACCATCACCTCCAACGGGAACTTCCACGGCGCTCCGGTGGCCTACGTGCTGGACTTCCTGGCGGTGGTGGCCGCAGACCTCGCCTCCATCGCGGAGCGCCGCACCGACCGCATGCTCGACAAGGCTCGCTCCCACGGCCTGCCGCCGTTCCTGGCCAACGACCCCGGCGTGGACTCCGGCTTCATGATCGCCCAGTACACCCAGGCTGCCCTGGTCTCGGAGATGAAGCGCCTGGCCATGCCGGCCAGCGTGGACTCGATCCCCTCCTCGGCGATGCAGGAGGACCACGTGTCCATGGGCTGGCACGCGGCCCGCAAGCTGCGCACCGCGGTGGAGAATCTGCGCCGGGTGCTCGCCATCGAGCTGCTCACCGCTGCCCGCGCCTGCGACCTGCGCGCACCACTTGCCCCGTCGGCCGCAGGTGCGGCCGCGATCGCGGTGCTGCGCGGCACGGTCGACGGGCCGGGTCCTGACACGTTCCTCGCGCCCGACATCGCGGAGGCAGAGTCGCGCCTGGCCGACGGCTCCGTGCTCGAGGCCGTTCAGAGCGTTACGGGCCAGCTGCGCTGAGCACATCAGGGCCCGGTCCTCTGACCGGGCCCTGATCAGCGGGGATGCACAGAGATCACATGTGCACGAGGATCTTCACCTCGGTCTCGCCGTGGTCGCGAAGGCGCTTGTAGCCGTCCTCGACAATGTCATCGACTGAGATCTTCCGGGTGATGAACTTCGAGAGGTCCACCGCACCGCTGCGGGCCAGCTCGATGGCCTCCACGTGGTCGTTGGCGTAGCCGATGGAGCCGCCGATGACCTTGTCGCCCATGATCAGCTGACCGGTGAGGTCCAGCTCCACCGGGCTGACATGGATCGCGACGACCTCGAGGCGCCCGCCGGGGCGCAGTGAGGCCAGCAGGGCGTCGACCACCGGCTTGATCCCGGCCGCGTCGAAGGCGACGTCTGCGCCGACGCCATCGGTGAACTCGCGTACCACCGCGGGCAGGTCCTGCTCACTCGGATCGACGACCAGGTCAGCGACGCCGGTGGACCGGGCGATATCCTTGCGGGCCGCGGAGACCTCGCTCATGACGACCCGCATCCCTCGGGCCTTGAGGATCGCGGCGGTGAGCAGCCCGATCGGGCCAGCGCCACCGATCACCGCGGTGCCGCCGTCAACCACGCCGGCGTGCTTGACGGCATGCATGCCGACCGCCAGCGGCTCGATGAGAGCACCCTGGTCCAGAGGCAGATCACCGATCGGGTGCACGAAACGCTGCTCGGTGACGACCTGCTCGGCGAGCCCGCCACCGCGACCGGAGATCCCGATGAACCCCATTTTCTCGCACAGGTTGTATCGGTTCGCGTTGCACGGCGGGCACTGGCCGCACACCATCAGCGGCTCCACGACGACGTTGTCACCGACGGCGAGCCCCTCAACGCCCTCACCCACCTCGGTGATCGTGCCGGAAAACTCATGCCCGAAGACCACCGGCAGCTGCTCGCCGGAGATCGGATGCGGAGAATCGGCCGGCGCCGGCGGTATCGGGCCCTCGAAGTACAGGTGAAGATCGGATCCGCAGATCCCGGTGAATGCCGGAGTGATACGCACGGTGCCGGGCAGCAGCTCGGGCGCGGGCACCTCCTCCAAGCGAACGTCTTCCTTGCCGTAATAACGCACTGCACGCATGGGGGCCTCCTCAGGGTCGTAGAGAGACAGGGCAGTTCGTCGTTGTCCTGCAGCGCCAGCCTATGTGGCCTGCATCATCGCGGCGATTGCTTTCGTCCCGCGCCGTCTCACGCAGTGGCGCGCGACCGGGCATGCACATCCCGTGACCACGGCCATGGGACGCGGCCCGACACCGGACCGTACGGTGGAGGGCGGGTGACCTCGAGCGATATCGGTGCCGCAATAGTGTGCAGGGAACGTTCCCTGCCGATCCGTCGGCTGCTGCGTGCTCTGCAGATCATGCCCGTGCTGTGCATGCTGACCTCGGCGGTGCACAACTATGGCCTTGCTCTGCACGGCGGCGGGGACTGGGCTGCGTACCGTTGGGACACCGGCGATCTGCACGCTGTGCAGGCAGTCGTCGTTTCCCTGCTCGAGGCCCGGGACCGCACGGCCCTGGCGCTGATCCTCTACAAGGCGCTCAACCCTCCGGCAGCACCCGATGGGAGCTCGCCACCACGCTGACGGTCACCGTCATTTCCGATGGCACCGAGGCCTCAAGCTGCTCGGCGTCGACGTGGCGGGCACTGGGCGTCATCCGCACCAGATCACGGGCGGAAGCTGTCGAGAGGTCCACGGGGTAGCGCAGCTCCTCGGTGCGCTCCGTGCTGAACAGGGGGTCCAGCACCCGGTGCAGGCGCTCCTCCTTGTGCGGGTCCAGGGAGACCATCCCGGGGACCACCTCACGCAGCTCGGCGAGGTGGTCCGGTGCGGGCCGCACCACCACCAAGACGCCCCCGGGCATCAGCACCCGTGCGAACTCGGTCGGGTTGCGGGGGGCGAACACGTCCAGCAGCACCTCCACGCCGGCGTCCCGCAGCGGGAACGGGGCGAACACGTCCCAGCTGGCCGCGGCGGCACGCTCATGGGCGCGGGCCGCGAACCGCAGGGCTCGGGTGGAGGTGTCCAGCCCCAGCCCTCTGGCCGAGGGCAGGCGCTCCAGCACCCCGGCCAGGTAGTAGCCGGTGCCGCAGCCCACGTCCAGCACCGCGGGAGGAGCACCCTCGGCACTGCGCGCCTCCGCATGGCCAGCCACCAGCTCGGTGATCAGGTCGCGGATCGGCGCGTAGGCACCGCCGTCGAGGAACCTGTCCCGGGCCCGCGCCATCTCGTCGTCGTCCCCGCTGGTCGCTGCGGTGCCGGTGAGCAGGGAGGCATAGCCTGCCCGCGCCACGTCGAAGGTGTGCCGCACCGGGCAGCGCAGGGAGCCGTCGGTCGGGGCCAGCCGCTCCCCGCAGCGGGGGCAGCGCAGCAGGTCCAGCACCGCCGTCAGGGCTGCGGGCAGGGTGCGGGGACCGGGGGGAGCAGGCATCGCTCCAGCGTACGCCCGGCTATGCCTGCTCCCACAGCTTTCGGTCGTGGCTGTTGATGATCCGTACTGCGGGTTCTCTGCGGGCCAGGGCACCCAGCCTGCGCTGGGTGCTGCGCAGGGCGGGCTCGTCGTGCGCCAGCAGCCCCTGCCGCACCCGCACGTCCAGACGACTCGGTCCCTTCCGCAGGGAGAGGGCCGAGTGGAAGGCATCCCCGGCATGCAGCAGCCAGCCGCTGCCGGTGGGGATCGCCACCCCGGCGTGACCGGCGGTGTGCCCGGGCATCGGCACCAGCAGCATCCCGGGGGCCACCGCCTGCAGGTCCACGCATCCCTCGAAGCCCTTCCAGCGCACGGCTCCGGGCCGGTGCGGTGTGATCCGCGGACCGTGCGCCCACTGGGAGGGACGGTACCGCTGGGCCTCCAGCAGCCCGCGCGGATGCCGGATGGCGCGATGCTCGGCCGCGAGCAGATGGACCTGGGCGTGCGGCAGGTCCACCAGGCCACCGGCATGGTCGAGGTCGCCGTGGGTGAGCACCACATCGGAGACCGCAGCGGGGTCCAGTCCCAGGGCGCGGGTCCGCGCAACAGCGGTCTCCTCCGGGCGCAGGGCCGGCCGCAGCAGGTGCCGCACCGGGCCCAAGCGGCCCGGTGCCCGCACGTCCGCGCTGCCGAACCCGGTGTCCACCAGCACCAGGTGCCGCCCCACCTCGAGCAGCAGCACATGGCACACCATCGACTCTCCCGGCGGGGTGAGGGTGCCGCAGTTCAGGTGGTGGATGCGCATGCCCCCACCATGGCACGGGCCGCCTCGGTGCTCACCGTTCGCCGCTGGTTCCGGACGGAGGGGCAGCGCTGCTCTGCGGGGAGGGTCACGCGCTCACTGTACGGCGCGCCCGCGCAGCACGCCCTGCCAGCGTAGCCTGGGAGGGTGAGCACCGACGCGCAGCACTTCGACATCGCCCTGATCGGCTCCGGCTCTGCGAACTCCTTCCCGGGGCCGGAGTTCGCAGGCCGCAGCATCGTCCAGATCGACCGCGGGGTGGGCCCCCAGCACGTGTTCGGCGGTACCTGCCTGAACCTGGGCTGCATCCCCACCAAGATGCTGGTGCACACCGCGGACCTCGCCCATGCCCCCGCGGAATCAGCGCGCTTCGGCGTCACCGCAGCCCTGCGGCACGTGGACTGGCCCGCCGTCCGTGATCGCATCTTCGGCCGCCTGGACGCGATCAGCTCCGGCGGCCAGCAGTACCGCGACTCCCACCAGGACAACGACAACCTCACCCTGCTGCGCGGGACCGCCGCCTTCGCGGGCGCACACTCCCTGACCGTCACCCTCCAGGACGGCACCGAGCAGGAGATCACTGCTGACACCATCGTGATCGGTGCCGGCTCGCGCCCCTCCTTCCCCCCGGTCGACGGGATCCAGGACGCCCGTCCCCACACCTCCGACACCATCATGCGGATCGAGCAGCTGCCGGCCTCCCTGGCGATCCTCGGATCCGGTGTGGTGGCGGTGGAGATGGCGCACATCTTCGCCTCCCTCGGGGTGGAGGTCTCCCTGATCGCGCGCACCGACCGTGTACTGCGGCAGACCGATGCGGAGGTCTCCGAGCGACTCACCCGGGTGCTGGGGGAGCGGCTGCATCTGATCACCGGTATGTCGACCACCTCTGTCGAGCGCGTGGCAGACGGGGTGGTGCTGCGCGGACTGCGCGACGGCGAGGAGCACGAGGTGCGAGCCGAGGAGCTGCTGGTCGCCACCGGTCGCATGCCCAATTCGGATCTGCTGAGGGTGGACCGTGCCGGCATCGACACCCATCCCGACGGCCGCATCGCGGTGGACGCCCACCAGCGGGTGCTCTCCGGCGGCGAGGTGCTCGAGGGGGTGTGGGCGCTCGGCGACGTCTCCAGCGAGCACCAGCTCAAGCACGTGGCCAACTTCGAGCAGAAGATCGTGCGGCACAACGTGCTGCATCCGGAGGACCTGCGCCGCTCGGACACGATGCCCATCCCCAGCGGGGTGTTCACCGATCCGCAGGTGGCCTGGGTGGGGATGGACGAGTCAACGGCCCGGGAGCGGGCCGAGGCGAGCGGGCGCAGCATCCGCGTGGCCCACCAGGGCTACGCCGGCATCGCCTACGGCTGGGCGCTGGAGGACACTGACGGCTTCGCCAAGATCATCGTGGACGAGGCCACCACCGAGATCCTGGGTGCGCACATCATCGGAGCGGAGGCCACCACGCTCATCCAGCTGGTGATCCAGGCGATGAGCACCGGGCAGACGGCCCGGGACATCGCCGCCACGCAGTACTGGATCCATCCAGCCATGCCGGAGCTGATCGAGAACGCCCTGCTGCAGGTCATCGACTGAGAGCCAGCGGCTCTCAGCCCTCCTCGCCGGCGCCCGGCAGGCAGGACTGCAGCGGGTCCTGTTCGATCTCGGGGTTCTCCGTGGTGGGCTCCTCGGTGGGCTCCGCACCGTCGGTGGACTCCTGCGAGGTGGGGTCCTCCGTGGGCTCCTCGGTGGGGCTCTCCTCCGTGGGCTCCTCGCCCGTCCCGTCGGTGCCCTCCTCGGAGGGCGCCTCGCCGGTGGGGGCCGGATCGGTGGAGCCGGCCTCCGTCTCGCCCTTGACCGACTCGGGCTGGGACTGCTTCATCGAGTCCTCGATCGATGCCTGGGCCCAGGCCTTCAGGTAGTCCCAGTCGGGGTCGCCGCTGGGGGTGACGTCCTGGGTGATCAGGTACGAGGTGAAGCCGGCCTCCTTGATCCGCAGGGCGAGCTCCACGAACGCGTCGAGGTCCCGCACCGGGATGTCGGTGGCGATGTTCTTCTCGGTGGCGGTGACCAGGCGCGGCACCGACATGGCGACGGTGGCCGGATCGGCCTCCTCCGCCACCGCGCGAACGATGCGCTGCTGTCGGCACATTCGGTTGAAGTCGTCCGAGCCCTCACGCGACCGGGCGTACCACAGGGCGTGGTAGCCGTCGAGCTTCTGGTCACCGGGCTCGATGTAGCCGTCGATGGGGCCGCTGCCGCCGCCGATGGGGATGCGCCGCTCCACCACGAGGTCCACCCCGCCAATGGCGTCCACCAGGTCCTCGAAACCCTGCAGGTTCACCATCGCGTAGTAGTCCATCTCCAGGCCCAGGGTCTCCTCCACGGCCCAGGTGGTGGCGGTCAGGCCCGGCTCGGGATCCCCGGGGAACAGGTCCGGGCGGTCCTCCGCCCACCTCCACACGGCGTTGATCAGGTCCTGGTTGCGACCGAAGTAGCGGAAGCCGTCGGGGAACACCTCGGCGGCAGGGGTGTCCTCGGGGAAGCGCACGTGCTCGAGGTTGCGGGGGATGGAGAACAGGGCGGTGTGGCCGGACTCGGTGTCCACCGAGGCCACCATGATCGTGTCGGGGCGGGTGCCGGTGCGGTCATCGCCGGCGTCCTGGCCCAGCAGCAGGATGTTGATCCGGCCCACGCCGGCCCACGGGTCCTTGCCCTTCTGGATGCGCCCGGAGTCGTTGCCCTGGCCGAACACTGTGTCCGAGCCCAGCAGACCCTGGGCCGCCCACAGAGACTGCACGCCGCGGCCGAACGGCAGGGCCACGGCCACCACCATGAGGGCGGCGATCGCGAAGGCGAGGTACCGCTTGGCGCCCTGGAGGCGCTGCCGGGAGGTGTGCGCCAGGTTCGCCACCACGATCTGGATCGCCCAGACCAGGCCGACCAGGGCGACGGCGATCATCAGCCCCACCAGGACGGTGCGGTCCGTCAGGAGCATCAGCCCGGAGCGCGTGGGATCGCCCAGCAGCAGCCAGGCGCCGACGGCGAGGGCGCCGACGGCCATGATGCCCAGCAGCACCCATCCGATGCGGCGCAGGCTGGTGGTGAGCAGGCCGCTGCCGGGGGCCACGGAGGTCAGCACCGTCCAGAACGCCACCGTCGGCAGGGATCCCTCGGGACGCTCGGCCGCGCGGGCACCGTGTCGGCCCGACGACGACGGGGACTGCGGGGAGCTCGGTGGGTGCGAGGCGCGGGAGCCGTCGCGGTCCCGGGGCGGCCGTGCCGCTGCCGATGCGTCAGCTGCGGGGGACGCGTCACCAGCAAAGGACGCCTCGGCAGCGGGGGAGGACCAGGCGTCGTGGTCCTCGGTCTCCCGTGCGGCCCGGTCGGATGATGCCGGGCTCTCGGCGAGCGGGCGAGCGGCGCGACGGCCATGGCGCGGCGCCTCCGATCCGGGCACGGGTGTCGGAGCGGGGGTGGGCGTCGTCGGCCCCGGCCGGTTCGCTTCCGCAGCGCTGCCCGACGGGGGAGCGGGATCCGGCGCGGCAGCGGGGTCCGGTGAGGCGTTCGCGGTGCTCGGCGTGCCCACCCAGGCCTTGCGGGTGGAGCCGAATGCTGCCTCGCGATTGGCCCGCGCCGCGTCGGGGGACAGCGGGGAGGGCAAGGAGCGCCGTTCGGGAGCCTGGTACTTTCCGCCCCGACGACGCCTGCGCCACGAGGTCGAGGACGGGTCCGTCATGCGCCCCATCCTAGATTCATGGCCGCGATGCACGCGCCAGCGGCATGTGAGGGCATGGTGGAGGTCCCGCATCCGCGCCGCCCCGGGCCTCGCCGCCTATCCTGAGCCGCATGCGCCTGCTCCATGACCCCTCCACTGACCTCACCTACGACGACTGCTTCTTCCTGCCGTCCCGCTCGGCGGTGACCTCGCGCTTCGACGTCGACCTCTCCAGCGACGACGGCAGCGGCACCACCATCCCGCTGATCGCCGCCAACATGACCGCGGTCTCGGGGCGCCGCATGGCCGAGGTGATGGCGCGGCGCGGCGGACTGGCGGTGCTGCCTCAGGACCTCTCCCCGGATCGCATCGACTCGATCGTCCGCTCGGTGAAGGCCCGGGACCTGCTGGTGGACCATCCGCTGACCCTGGGGCCCGACGGCACCCTCGGGCAGGCCGATGCCCTGCTGCCCAAGAGGCCCCACGGCCTCGTGGTGGTGGTCGACGACGAGCGCAGACCCCTCGGCGTCATCTCCGCCCAGGAGACCCAGGGTCGTGACACCTTCGGCGCCGTCGGTGGGGTGGTCAGCACCGACGTGCTCACCCTGGGCCCCGGGGACCTCGCCATGGAGCCCGCACAGCTGCACTCCCGCATCGCCGCGACGCACCACGACGCCGCGCTGGTGGTCGAGGCCGATGGCACGCTGCGCGGTGTCCTCACCGCCACCGGCGTGCTGCGCTCGACGATCTACACCCCCGCCACCGACGCGCAGGACCGCCTGCGCACCGCGGTCGCCGTCGGGATCAACGCCGACGTCCCCACCCGCGTGCAGGATCTGCTGGACGCCGACGTGGACGTGATCGTCCTGGACACCGCCCACGGTCACCAGGACCGCATGATCGAGGCCCTGCGCGCCGCCCGCTCCGTGCTCGGCGACCGGGCCGACACCCCCGTGAGGCTGGTGGCCGGCAACGTGGTGACCGCGGAGGGCACCCGGGAGCTGATCGAGGCCGGGGCCGACATCGTCAAGGTCGGCGTGGGCCCCGGTGCCATGTGCACCACCCGCATGATGACCGGTGTGGGCCGCCCCCAGTTCTCCGCCGTCCTCGAGTGCGCCGCCCAGGCCCGGGAACTGGGCGCTCGGATCTGGGCCGACGGCGGTGTGCGCCATCCCCGCGACGTCGCGCTCGCGCTCGCCGCCGGTGCCTCCAACGTGATGATCGGCTCCTGGTTCGCCGGCACCTACGAGTCGCCCGGGCAGATGCGTGCCGACGAGCGCGGGCGCCGGTACAAGGAGAACTTCGGGATGGCCTCCAAGCGTGCCGTCTCGAACCGCACCGCGAAGGAGGACGCCTTCGCGCGTGCCCGCAAGTCCCTGTTCGAAGAGGGCATCTCGACCTCCCGCATGTATCTCGAGGACGGCGCTGGCGGGGTCGAGGACCTGTTGGACACCATCACCGCCGGTGTGCGCTCCTCCTGCACCTACGCGGGGGCGCTGAGCCTGGCGGAGTTCCGCGAGCGTGCCGTGATCGGGCTGCAGAGCGCAGCCGGGTACGCGGAGGGCCGTCCGGTGGCCACGTCGTGGAGCTGAGCGACTAGGCTCGTGGCCATGACGACTCTCGTGATCGGTGGTGCCGGGTACATCGGATCGCACGTTGTGCGACTGCTTCTGAAGAGGGGGGAGCACGTGATCGTGGTGGACGACCTGTCCACCGGGTTCCGCGAGCGCACCGAGGGCGCCGAACTGGTGGAGCTGGACGTCACCAGTCCTGACGCGGTGGACAAGCTGGCCTTCCAGCTGCGGGCCTGCGGTGCGGACTCGGTCATCCACTTCGCCGCGCACAAGCAGGTGGGCGAGTCGGTGCAGAAGCCGGAGATGTACTGGCACGACAACATCGGGGGGCTCGCGAACGTGCTGGCCGCCTGCGCCAGCGCTGAGGTGCGCGACGTGGTGTTCTCCTCCTCGGCCGCCGTGTACGGGATGCCGGACGTGGACCTGGTGACCGAGGACCTGCAGCCCCAGCCCATCAATCCGTACGGCGCCACCAAGTACGTGGGGGAATGGATGCTCGCGGACGCCGAGCGGGCCCACGGCATGCGCACCGTGGCGCTGCGCTACTTCAACGTGGCCGGCGCCGGCTGGCCGGACCTGGCCGACACGCTGGTGATGAACCTGGTGCCCATCATCCTGGACGCGGTCGAGGCCGGGCGGGACCCGATCGTGTTCGGCGACGACTACGACACCCCGGACGGCACCTGCATCCGCGACTACGTGCACGTGCTGGATCTGGCTGACGCCCACATCGCCGCCCTGGACTACCTGCGCGGCGAGGATCGCCCGCACCGCGTGTTCAACGTGGGCACCGGGACCGGCTCCAGCGTGCTCGAGGTGATCGAAGCCGTGGGCCGCGCCCTCGGCACCGAGCTCACCCCGACGATGGGTGAGCGCCGCCCGGGCGACCCTGCCCGCCTGATCTGCTCCACCGAGCGGATCGAGCAGACGCTGGGCTGGTCCTCCAGCAAGGACCTCGACGACATCGTGCGCTCCGCCGTGGAGGCCCGTCAGGGGCGCTGACCCCGCAGTCCCCACAGCCCCGCGATCAGGTCAGATAGCGGTAGATCGGATCGGTGGGATCCACCCGCTCGATCTCCATGTTGGAGGCCGCCATCCTGGCCATCAGCGGCTCGAGATCCTCCGCCCGCCCGATCTCCAGGCCCACGAGTGCAGGGCCCTCCTCGCGATTGTTGCGCTTGATGTAGTCGAACAGGACGATGTCGTCGTCCGGGCCGAGCACCTGGTCCAGGAAGCGTCGCAGCGCCCCGGGCTCCTGCCGGAAGGTCACCAGGAAGTAGTGCTTGAGGCCCTCGTGGACCATCGAGCGCTCCAGGATCTCGTTGTAGCGTGACACGTCGTTGTTGCCGCCGGAGACCACCACCAGCACATCGGCGTCGGCACGGACCGCGCCCGTGGCCACGGCGGTGGCCGCCAGCGCCCCCGCGGGCTCGGTGATGATGCCGTCCACCTGGTACAGGGCGAGCATCTCGGTGCACACCGCGCCCTCCTCCACGGCCAGCAGCTCCGGGTCGATCGCCTGCACCATCGCCAGGGGGCCCGCGCCCACGCGGCGCACCGCGGCTCCGTCCACGAAGCGGTCCATCTCGTGCAGCGTCACCGGGCGTCCCGCGCGCACGGCAGCGGCCATCGAGACGGCACCGGCGGGCTCCACGCCCACGATCCGCACCGAGGGGGTGCGCTCGCGCAGCCAGGCCCCGCAGCCGGCCAGCAGCCCGCCGCCGCCCACCGGCAGCACCACGGTGGAGGCCTCCCGGCCGTGCTCGCTGCGGAGCTGCTCGATCGCCTCACGGGCGACCGTCCCCTGCCCGGCCATCACCACCGGATGGTCGAAGGGCGGCACCAGGGTGGCGCCGATGCGCTCGGCGTCATCGGCCGCTGCTTCTGCGGCGTCGTCGAAGGTGTCGCCCACCAGCACGAGCTCCACCCACTCCCCGCCCAGCGCGACGATGCGGTCGCGCTTCTGGCGCGGTGTGGTGCCGGGCACGTAGATGCGCCCGTGGATCTCCTGGACCGCGCAGGCCTGCGCCACGCCCTGGGCGTGATTGCCGGCGCTCGCGGCGACCACACCCGCCTCCCGCTCCTGAGGGGTGAGCGAGTCGAGGAACAGGTGGGCACCGCGCAGCTTGTAGGAGCGCACGGACTGCAGGTCCTCGCGCTTGAGCCATACCGGCACCCCGGCGATGTCGCTGAGGCGCTGGCTCAGGTGCACGGGCGTGCGTCGCAGCACCGACTCCAGCCGCTCAGCTGCCTCCTCCACCTCGCCGGCGCTCAGGGGCAGTACGGGATCGACGGTCGTCATCAGGTCTCCTGCAACGTCAGCTGTCCTGCGGAATCACGAGCGCCGTGGCGATCGCCGCGATGCCCTCGCCCCGACCCGTCAGGCCCAGGCCGTCGGTGGTGGTGCCGGCCACCGAGACGGGCGCACCGGCGGCCTCGCTCATGCGAGCACAGGCCTCCTCGCGGCGGCGTGAGAGCCTTGGCCGGTTGCCCACCACCTGCACCGAGATGTTCCCGATCTCGAACCCTGCCTCGCGCACCAGGCGCGCGGCCTCGGCCAGCAGCGCGGCACCGGAGGCGCCGGCCCACTCGGGACGGCCGGTGCCGAAGTGCGTTCCCAGATCACCGATGCCCGCGGCCGCGAAGAGCGCGTCGCAGGCCGCATGGCAGGCGACGTCGGCATCGGAGTGGCCCTCCAGGCCGCGCTCGCCCTCCCAGCGCAGGCCCGCGATCCACAGCTCACGGTCACTGCCCTCCGGCGCGACGGCATGCACGTCCACCCCGGTGCCGACGCGGGGAAGGGCGGTCATGCCGGATCTCCGGGACGGCCCGGATCGGTCCCGTCCGTCCCTGCGGTATCGATCCGGTCCAGCAGCGTGTCGATGTCCTGGTACGTCTGCTCCGGGCGGGTACCCAGCAGCAGCGGCATCCCGGACACGCGAGGAATGCCGAGCGCGTCGGGCAGGTCCACGGTGGAGACCACCAGATCAGCGGTGAAGTCGGGCGAGAGCAGGTCCATCACGGTTGCCTGGACGACTCGGAGGTGCGCACCGCGCGGGGCCACGTGCTCGCGAACGCGTTTCGCGAGCAGGGCGGAGGTGGCGATCCCCGCGCCGCACACGATGGCGATGGTGAGCATGGCGGACTCCTGAAGGGAAGAGTGGGAAGGGCGGGCATCGGGGACGGGCGAGGCGGAACCACGATTCTGACATGCTTCGGGTGCGGCGACTACGATGCGGGGGTGACCCATCCGCGCCGACTCCGCTCACCGTGCCTGCGCGGGAAGGCCGCCGGCATCGTCCTGGCCGGGGGGTCCGGCACCCGGGTGGGTGCCGGGATCAACAAGGCGTTCCTGCCGCTGTCCGGGCGCAGCATCGCCAGCTGGGGGATCAACACTCTGGCCTCCGTGGAGGGCGTGGGGACGCTGGTGTTCGTGGTGCGACCCGAGGATCGCGAGCACGCCCGCTTCGTCGCCGAGCGCGAGACCGCCCACCACCTCGAGATCATCATCGGCGGTGACACCCGGCAGGAGTCGGAGCTGATGGCGCTGCGGCACCTGGCCGACCGCATCGACTCCGGTGCGGTGGACACGGTGCTGATCCACGACGCCGCCCGCCCCCTGGTCTCGCACGGTCTCGCTGCGGCCGTGCTCCACGCCGCCCGGGAGCACGGGGGAGCGGTGCCCGGCATACCGGCCGCCGATGTCGCCCCCGTGGGCGGCACCGCGCACCTGGCGACGGGGGCCTTCGACCCCTCCCGCCTGGTGCGGGTGCAGACGCCCCAGGGATTCCGGGCCGCCACCATCCTGGACGCCTACGAGGCGGCCGCGCGCGACGGCTTCGTGGGGACCGACACCGCCTCGTGCGCCGAGGAGTACACGGACATCCCCGTGAGCTGGGTGCGCGGCGAGGAGACCAACTTCAAGATCACCTACGCCCAGGACCTGCTCCTGGCCCAGGACGTCGTGGCCGCGCTAGGTTTGAGGACGGGGTGAGGAGGAGAGGATGGCTGTCCAGGAGAGCTACCTGCGCTGCACCGCCTGCGAGCAGGAGTCGGAGCACCAGGTCGTCTACGCCGGTCGTTTCGTCTCCGAGATCCAGTGCGCCGGCTGCGGTGCCGTCACCCGTCTCGACGTCAGCGAGGACTACCTGCCGGATCTGCGCCAGCGGATCTCCAGCAAGCCCGGTCGGCTGGCGCGCCGCCTGCGCAGCGACCCGGGTGAGCTCGCCGCCAGCCTCCCCGTGCGCACCCTGTCCAAGCCCGTGAGGATGCTCCAGGAGTTCCGCGCCGTGTGGCGCAGCCGCAGCTGAGCAGATCCGGCGCGGCTGCGAAGGACAGCTCCTGCCGAGCGACCTGACTGCCGCTGCGCGCGTCAGCCGCGACGGGACAGTCAGTGGCGGTGGGAGGTGTCCCGCGCCAGGCCCAGGGCGATCTGCGCCTGCCACAGCCCCAAGCGGTCCACCACCGCGAAGCCGGCGTGGGAGCCGGGCACGGTGCGTACGCGAGCTCCTCGCGCGAGGACGGCGAGGATCTCGTCCTGGTCATCGTCGACGGCTGATCGCACGGCGTTCTCGAGCACGGTGCGACGCAGCAGCCGTGGACTCTGCAGCCCGGCCAGCGTGGAGCGGTCCACGTTGCGCAGGCCGTCGTGGGTGACGAGCTTGACCGAATCGGTCATGGGGATCACCGGCACCACCGCATCGACGTCGTCGCCGGCAGCCGCGAGCACCTCGGAGATGACCGATGCGGGGGTGAGGGCGCGTTCGGCGTCGAGGATCAGCACGGAGGTGCCGTCGAGCTCCGCCAGGGCCGCGATGATCGCCTGTGCCCGGCCGCCCTGGCTCGCGCGCACCTCCGCCCCGCGGCCAAGCGCGCGGCGCATCCGAGGCACAGCGGCCTCCGTGGTCATCACCAGCGGGGCGGGCAGCCCGACCTCGGAGAGAGTGGCGAGGAGCCGCCCGACCAGGCAGGTCCCCCCGAGCTCGGCCAGCGCCGGCACGTCACCGGGGCGCCCTTCCGAGGCAGCCGGGGCCAGGGCGAGCACGAGCGGGCGCGGGAACGCGCCGGCAGTCCCCGCGAAGGGGATCGGGCTGATGTCCGTCGCAGGCGCGTTCAGGACGCGAGGACCTCGTCCAGGATCGACTCCGCGTTGTCCTCGTCGGTCTTCTCGGCGAGGGCGAGCTCGGAGACCAGGATCTGGCGGGCCTTGGCGAGCATGCGCTTCTCACCGGCGGAGAGCCCGCGGTCCTGATCGCGACGCCACAGGTCGCGGACGACCTCGGCGACCTTCTTCACGTCGCCGGAGGCGAGCTTCTCGACGTTCGCCTTGTAGCGGCGGGACCAGTTGGTGGGCTCCTCCGTGTAGGGCTGGCGGAGCACCTCGAAGACCTCGGCGAGGCCCTCCTTGTCCACCACGTCGCGCACGCCGACCAGGTCGACGTTGTCCGCAGGGACCTCGATGGTCAGATCGCCCTGGGCGACCTTCAGCTTCAGGTAGGTGCGGTCCTCGCCCTTGATGGTGCGGGTCTTCACCTCTTCGATGAGCGCCGCTCCGTGGTGCGGGTAGACGACGGTCTCGCCGACGACAAAGTTCATGTGGCTGGTCCCCTTTCCGCAGTACAGTCTATCAGGGTGGGGTCGTGCTACACTGCGCCGCCCTCCCGTCTGCTGCGGGGTTGCACGATGCCGCCGGACGCGCGTCCTGACGGGTGTCAGGTGCGGTACCCTGGCAGGGCCCTCCCCGAGGAACCGAACAGGAGCTCCACGTGCGTCGTCCCCGTCTCGCACTCACCGCTGCCGCGGTGGGTCTGGCCTTCGCCGCCTCCGGCTGCAGCTACATCAACCCTGTGCAGACCCACAACTTCTACCAGGCGGCGGACGGCACCAACGCGAACCTCGAGGAAGCCGGCCAGCTGATGGTCGGCGTGCGCAACGCCATCGTGGTCGTGCAGGACGACGGCTCCGCGGTGCTGATCGGCGCTGTCGCCAACTACACCACCGAGGAGGTCACGGTCGAGCTCGAAGGGCTCTCCGAGGGCACCGTGGTGTTCGCCGGTCGGGTCGCCGTGCCCGCCGAGTCCACCGTGAACCTCGGTGTCGGTGAGGACGCCCAGCAGATCCAGATCGGTCAGATCGATGTCCCCGCCGGGGCCGCCATGGATCTGTCGATCACCGCCAACGGGCAGTCCACCGAGATCACGCTGCCGGTGACGGACACCACGCTCGAGTACTACGAGGAGGCCGTCCAGGGCGGCTCCGGCGAGGGTGCCAGCGACGGCGGGGGTTCCAGCCAGGACGAGGGCACCACCGGCGCCTGATGCGCGCCCGGTGCGTCGGTCGACGCCCCCTCGCCGTTGCCCGTCGTATGAGCGGCGCGGTGCCGCCCCCGTCCGCTCCCTGAGCCCTGCCCCGTCAGTGGGCGGCGGATTCGAACTTGTAGCCCAGCCCGCGCACCGTCACCAGGTGCACCGGGTTCTTGGGGTCGTCCTCGATCTTGGCGCGCAGGCGCTTGACGTGCACGTCGAGCGTCTTGGTGTCGCCCACGTAGTTGGCGCCCCACACCCGATCGATCAGCTGTCCGCGGGTGAGCACCCGGTCCACGTTGCGCAGCAGCATCTCCAGCAGCTCGAACTCCTTCAGTGGCAGCGCCACCTCCTGGCCGCGCACCTGGACCACGTGGCGCTCGACGTCCATCATGATGTGCCCGGCATGGAGGGTGGTGTCCTCCTGGGCATCGGCCGAGTCCTGGCCCCGACGCAGCACCGCCTTGATCCGGGCCAGCAGCTCGCGTGAGGAGTACGGCTTGGTCACGTAGTCATCGGCACCCAGCTCTAGCCCCAGCACCTTGTCGAACTCGTCGTCCTTGGCGGTCAGCATGATGACCGGGACGCTCGAGGTGCGGCGGATCTCCCGGCACACGTCGGTGCCGCTCATCCCCGGCAGCATCAGGTCAAGCAGCACCAGGTCGGCACCGTGGGCGGAGAAGATGCGCAGCCCGTCCGTGCCGTTGTCGGCCACGGCGACCTCGTAGCCCTCCTTGCGCAGCGAGTACGACAACGGGTCCGAGAAGGACTCCTCGTCCTCGACGATCAGGATTCTGGTCATCTCAACCTCCTACTCACGGACCCTCGTCCACGTCCACGGTACGCGATGCGGCACCGCCGACGGTGACGGCGCCGGTGCTCCCCATCTCGGGGATGCGCAGGGTGAACGTGGACCCCTGGCCCGCCATCGACCAGGCGGTGACCTCACCCCCGTGATCGGTGGCGATGTGCTTGACGATCGCGAGCCCCAGCCCGGACCCCCCGGTGTCCCGTGACCGTGCGCGATCCACCCGGAAGAACCTCTCGAACACCCGCTCCAGGTTCTCCTTGGAGATCCCGATCCCCTGGTCCTTCACCGACAGCTCCACCATCCCGCCGTCCCGACGCACGGACACCCCGATCCGGGTGTCCGCGTCGGAGTAGGTGATCGCGTTGGAGATCAGGTTGGACACGGCGGTGGTGAGCATCGAGGCGGAGCCGAACACCCGCAGCCCGGTGGTGCCGCCGACGGCCACGGTGATCCGGGAGCCCAGCGCGAAGTTGTGGTTCAGCGCCACGGCCTCCTCGATGATCTCGTCGATCTCCACCGGCTCCGCATCGGGGAGGGCGGAGGTGCCCTGCACGCGGGACAGCTCGATGATCTCCTGCACCAGGTGGGAGAGGCGGCGGGACTCGGTCTGCATGCGCTCGGCGAAGCGGCGCACCGCGTCCGGATCCTCGGCGGCGTCCTCCATGGTCTCCGCCAGCAGGGTGATCGCGCCGACCGGGGTCTTCAGCTCATGGGACACGTTGGCCACGAAGTCGCGGCGGGTCTCCTCCACCCGCACCGCTCGGGTGAGATCGTCCGCCAGCAGCAGCACCCCGTTCTCACCCAGCGCCCCGATCCGCACGTCGATCACGGCGTCGGAGTCGCCCTGGCTGGAACGGCGCAGGGTGAGCCGTTCGTCGCGGTAGCCGCCGTTGCGGCCCACATCGGCCGCCAGCTCCATCAGCTCGGAGTTCGCCAGCCGCGGGTAGTCCCCACCCGTGGCGCGCACGATCCCGTACGAGTAGGCCAGGGGGGAGGCACGCAGCACGTCCCCGCTGGAGTCCAGCACCACGTAGGCGGAGGAGAGGATCGCGAGCACCTCCGCGGCCGGCTCGGGCACCACCGGCTCCGGGGCGCCGACCGGGCCGCGACCGCGCCGCTCCGAACGCGCCAGTGCCAGTGCCGCCGCACAGCCGATCACCAGGCCGATGGAACCGGCCAGGAGCAGGATGATCGTCGAGGGCACCAGACAAGACTAGGACGTGCCACGGGTAGGATCGGACACCAGACCGGTGAAGGGCGGCACGGTGCCGAGGAGTTCACCTCGGTTCTTCCCTCCGTTCACCGAGGCGCAACAGCTGTTAACCCGCTGTCGCCACACTCGAGAGCTGACGACCCCTGCGACGAAAGAAGAGTGCGGACCATGCGCGAGGCCTATCAGAGCGACCTTCGGCATCTCGTCGACGACCTGGTCGACATGGCATCGATGGTCGAGAGCGCCCTGTCGGACGCCACCGACGCCCTGCTGGACGGCGACCTCGCCCTGGCTGAGAGGGTGGTGGCCGCGGACCCCCACATCGACGAGCGCCAGCTCGATCTCGATGCGAAGTCCGTCGAGCTGCTGGCGCGGCAGTCCCCGGTGGCCACCGATCTGCGACTGCTGGTGGCATCCCTGCGCATGAGCTCCTCCCTGGAGCGGATGGGCGACCTGTGCGCCCACGTGGCCCTGGTGGCGCGGCGCACCCACCCGGAGCTGGCGGTGCCCGAGCAGCACCGCGAGCAGATCCGCCGCATGTCCGACCTCGCGCTGGCCGCGCTGCGCGACGCGGCCCAGGTGATCTCCGATCGCGACCTGGCGCTGGCCGCGCAGGTGGAGAAGAACGACGACGAACTCGACGAGCTGCAGCAGGAGATCGCACGGGAGATCGGGAAGGGCGAGGGCTACACGAACACCCAGATCGTCGACCTCACCCTGCTGATCCGCTTCTACGAGCGCCTCGGCGACCATGCCGTCTCGCTGGTGCGCCGCGTGGGCTTCCTGGTCACCGGGGATGCCGTGGACACCCTCGGCCAGGCCACGGACGTCACGGAGTTCTGAGCGCGAACGCATGAAGCAGGGCCCCGGTGATCCGGGGCCCTGCTTCATGCATTCGTCGTGGCTCGGCTGCCTCAGCCGCGGTTGGGGCGGGGACGGCGCCGGGTGAGGCGGTCGGCGCCCTTCTTGGTGCCGTTCTGCGCGGCCGCGCGCAGCCCCTGCAGCAGGACGCCGGAGACGATCGTCCACAGGATCGCCTTCCACCACGGGACCTCCTCGGCCGGATCGCGGATCTCTGCGATCTCCGCCTTGGACAGGCCGTCCTTCTTGGCCTGCTTGCGGCGCTTCTTGGTCTCCTTCGCGGAGTCCTTGGTGTACTGCTCGCTGGGCGGATCCTCACCGAAGACCGCACCCCAGCCTGCTGAGGCCAAGCGGCGGCCGATCATGGCGGCGGCGATTCCGGAGCCGGTCACGGCGAGCTTCACGAGCGGGTTGGCCACGGTGTCCTCCAGTGGGTGAGGCGGGTGCGGACGGGGGATCGGCGGGGCGGGGGTGCCGCCGGCGGCGGGGCCGGTCAGTACTTCCCAGCGTTCTCAGCGTAGTAGGTGCCCATGTCGTCCTCGCGCAGGGCCTCTCGGAGCTTGTCCATCTCCCCCTCCTCGGTGGCCACCACGCTGGCGCCGCCGCTGGTGGTGTAGGGGCCGCCGTGGGGGACGGACAGGAAGTACAGGTCATCGCTGCGGATCGAGCGCATCGACAGCCCCAGCTCGACCATCGCCGAGGCGGTCAGCCCCTCGTCGGTGGTGAGATACGGGGAGAGGGTGCCCACGGTGTCCTTCAGCTTCAGCGGATCGCTCAGGGTGTCCGCGCTGATCAGCTTGTCGGCGATCCCCATCAGCACCGCCTGCTGGTTGCGGTTGCGCTGGAAGTCGCCGTCGGCGAACTGCTTGCGCTGGCGCACGAAGGTGAGGGCCTGCTCGCCGTTCATGTGCTGAGTGCCCTCGGTGAACTGGTGGCCGTCAGCCTCGAAGCTCTGCGGGACCTGCACCTCGATCCCACCCAGGGAGTCCACCAGACCCTCGATGCCGTCGAAGTCGATCAGGGCGACGTGCTCGATCGGCACGCCTGTGTAGTTCTCCACCGTGGAGACCGCCAGCGGCACCCCTCCGAAGGCGAGCGCCGCGTTGATGCGGTCCTTGCCGTGACCGGGGATGTCCACGTAGAGATCGCGGGGGAAGGAGGTCACGTAGACCTCCTGGTTGTCATCGCTGATGTGCACCAGCATCATCACGTCGGAGCGCTGGCCGGTCACGCCGGAGGCAGCGGCCTCCTCCTCGGACCTCTTGTCGGAGCCCAGCAGCAGGAAGTTGCGGCCCGTGCCCTCGGCCTGCTCGGGGCGCTCGCCGTCGGAGGCGCCGCGGGTGATGGACACGGTGCTGCGCTTCTCGTACTGGTTGCGGACGGAGAGCAGGTAGCCGCCCACCACCACGCCGGCAGCCAGTACCAGGGCGGTGATCACTCCCAGTCCGATCAGCGCCATGCGTCGCGAGGAGCGCCTGCCGGGCTCGGGCTGGTCCCCGTCCTCCCAGTCGGAGGGGAGGCGGACCTCGTCGGAGGGGTTCATCCGTGCTCGTCCTCCTGATGACGGGGAAGCCGGGTGTACGCGAGATCCCATACTAGACGCCCCGCCGCCTGTGCCTTGGACTCGAAGCTGGTGAGCACCCTGCCCTCGAAGCGGGGAGCCCAGCCGGTCTCGGGCAGGTCCCCGGGCACCTCATCACTGGTGGTGCCCTCCGGGCGGGGGCCATCGGGGTGCAGGGAGGCGAAGCGGGGATCCGCTCCCATCACGTGGTGCATATGGGCGGCGTAGTGCGCCCAGTCCGTGGCCAGGCGCACCGTGGCGCCTTCCTTCAGCAGCGGAGCCATGGCGTCGAGGAACGGAGGGTTGATCAGGCGTCGCTTGTGGTGCTTGGACTTGTGCCAGGGATCGGGGAAGAACACCCACAGCTCGGAGACGGAGTGCTCGGGAAGCAGCTGGGGGAGGCTGCGCTGGGCGTCCAGCGGCAGCAGGCGCACATTGCGCGGTGCCCCCGCCCGCTCGATCCGATCCAGGGTCTGGGCCAGGCCCGGTACGTAGACCTCCACCGCCAGGTGGTCGCGCTGCGGAGCGGCGGCGGCTGCCGCTGCGATGTTCTCGCCCTGGCCGCTGCCCACCTCGACCACCAGCTCGGCACTGCGCCCGAACACCTCAGCGAGGTCCAGTCGTGCGCCCTCGGCCGGGACCGTGTCGCGATCGCCGCGGGGGAGGTCCAGGACGTAGGCGTCGGACAGGCGGTCCCAGGCGTCCTGGCGGCTGCGCGTGAGGCGGGCGCCGCGGCGCACGAAGGAGACCACTTCGCGCTGTCGGCGGTGCGGGCCGGAACGAGGGCTCATGGGATCGGTGTCCGTGGGGCGCGCTGTTCAGGCGGTGCGCCGCACGTGGCCGTCCTCGACCACGACCGGGACCTCGGGCAGATGGATCGTGGCCGGGCCCACCAGCACCTCACCGGTGGTGGCATCGAAGCGGGAGCCGTGGCAGGGGCAGTCCAGCTCCTCGCCCATCTCCCGCAGGGCGCAGCCGTTGTGGGTGCAGTACCCCGAGTAGCCGGTGACCTCGTCCCCGGAGCCCCGGACGAGCAGCACGAAGGGGTGATCGCCGCCGAAGTTCACCAGGGTGCCGGTGTTCTCGGGCAGGTCCTCCAGAGGTATCGAGCCGCCCTCCGCGCGCACCGGCGCGCCGTTGCCGAAACCCTCGTCCTCCGGGGCGCAGCCGGCGACTGCGCTCACCCCCGCAGCGGAGACGGGCAGCATCAGGGCACGACGACGGGAGAGGCAGGGACGATCCATCCATCCAGGATAGACACTCCGGCGGGAGCTCAGACGTCCTCGGCACTCGTGAGTCGGGGATCCCACGTCAGCAGCCCCCGGGAGCGCCACCCGCGGGCGGAGACCGCATCGAGGGCCTCGCGACGGCGGGCGGGGGAGAGCCGATCGATGTACAGCGAGCCCTCCAGGTGGTCCACCTCGTGCTGCAGTGCCCGGGCCAGCACCCCGCCCTCGTCCTCGACCACGACCGGCGCGCCCTCCAGGCCGATGCCGTGCACCCGCGCGCCACGGTGGCGTGCGGTGGGGTAGCCCTCGCCGGGCACAGAGAGGCAGCCCTCGATAGTCTCCTCGTCGAGTTCGAGCCCGCCGAAGCGCTCCAGGCGAGGGTTGATCACGACGCCGCGGCGCAGGGTGTCGGAGGCATCCGGACACGAGTACACGAACAGCCGCCAGCGCGATCCCACCTGGGGCGCGGCCAGGCCGGCGCCGTCGGCCGCGTCATTGGTCTCGAACATGTCGGCCACCAGCTCGCGGATGTCCTCGGTGATCTCGCGCACCTTGCGGGTGCGCTGCTCGAGGGCGCGATGGCCGATGATCGTGATGGGGCGCACGGTCATGCGTCGTTCTCTCCTTCGGGTCGGGGGGAGGCGGGGGAGCGGCCCGGGGGGCGCACCGCGAGCGGGCTCCCGGACTCGACGATCCAGGCGCTGCGTCGACGGCGCAGCGGCTGTCCGGTGCGCGCCGAGTCGGCCACCGCCCGCCCGATCTCCTCGGCGGCGACGGCATCGGCAGCGAGGTAGTCGAGGCTGTGGGTGGCATGGGGGTCGAGCTCGATGGCGTGCCAGGCCTCGAGCCCGGCCGCGATCTGCCGGGCGCGCAGGAACTCCGCGTCCAGGGAGGCGCCGGCCACGATCACGATGTTCCCCACCCACAGCATCAGCAGGATCGCGATCAGGCCGTTCAGGGCGGTCAGCACCTCGGTGAAGCGCGTGGCGTACACCATCAGCTGCCCCACGGTCAGCGCCGACCCGAACAGCACCAGGACCGTCAGCGTCGAGCCCAGGGTGATGAGCCGGTACCGCGGCAGGCGCACGTTGGGGAACACGTAGTAGGCCATCGACACCCCGATGATCAGGATGAACAGCAGGATCGGCCACTTCACCAGGTTCCAGCTGTCGAAGGCGATCTGGGGGATGCCGATCAGTTCCCCCAGTCTCTGGGAGGCCTCACCGCCGACCACCACCATCCCGATCGACAGCAGCACCACCGCGATCAGCAGCACGGTCTCGCCGAGGACGATGGTGCGGAACCACAGGAACGGCCGCCCCTCGCGGGTGTCGTAGACGCGGTGCATCGCACGGTGGAAGGCCGCCACCCCGTTGGAGGCGGAGATCAGTGCCCCCAGGGTGCCCAGGGCAAGGCCCCAGGCTCCGCCGTCGGTGTCGGCGACCGCCAGGATCGCCCCCGTGAACGGGCGGGGGTCCAGGGTCGGGAAGATCTCGTTGAGCAGTGTGGAGACGGTGCGGATGGTCTGGGCCTCCACCCCGATCATCGAGACCAGGGACACCATCGCCACCGCGCCCGGGAACACCGACAGCACGGTGTAGAAGGTCATGGTGCCGGCCACGTCCCACACCTGGATGTCCAGCAGGCGCATCCGCACCCGGTGCAGCACGTACAGCACACTCAGGCGGGGCCGCTCGTACTCGACGACAGGTCTGCGCTGCTGCCGACGTGACTCGCTCACCGCCGTTCTCCTTCACTGCGCCCCCGGGGCCTTCCGCCGTGACGGCTGGGCGTCATCGGCGTCCTCCTCGGGGTGGGTGCCCTTGCGTGCCCGTTCCTGGGTCAGACGGACTCGATGATGTCGTCCGGATCCGTGTAGACGGGATACTCCCACGGGTCATCGGGATCCTTCGGCACGAACGAGGTCACGATGGAGCCGTCGGCGCGCTCGTCACCCAGCCCCACCGGGGAGGACAGCACTGAATCGTCCAGGATCGGCCCCTGGTCCGCCAGCTCCACGGCTGCCCCGCCCTCGGTGATCCTCACCGTCTCGCCGCGCACCGTCACCTCGAGCTCCTCCCCCTCCTCCAGCGTGAAGGCGATCTGCTTGCGGGTGATGCGGACCCGGAACAGCGAGCCGCGCACCGTCAGCGGGAACGACAGCTCGGGCCAGGCCTCCGGCAGCCGCGGGTCGAAGGACAGTCGGCCGTTCTCCTGCCGCATGCCGCCGAAGCCGTGCACCAGGGCGTTCCACACCCCGCCCGCGGAGGCGATGTGCACGCCGTCGGAGGTGTTGCCGTGCAGGTCGCCCAGGTCCACGAAGAGGCCGGCGCGGAAGTAGTCCAGGGCGGCCTTCTGGTGCCCCACCTCGGCGGCCATGATCGACTGCACCACGGCCGAGAGCGAGGAGTCGCCGGTGGTGATCGGGTCGTAGTACTCGAAGTCCGCGCGCTTCTCCTCTGCGGTGAACTCCGCCCCGCGCAGGAACAGGGCCAGCACCACATCGGCCTGCTTGAGCACCTGGAAGCGGTAGATCACCAGCGGGTGGTAGTGCAGCAGCAGCGGGAAGAACTCCTGTGGGGTGCTGGAGAGGTCCCACACCTCTCGCTCCAGGAAGCGGTCCTCCTGCAGGTGGATGCCGAGCGCCTCGTCCTTGGCGATGTGCATGCCGTCGGCGCACGCCTCCCACTGCTCCAGCTCCAGCATGTCCAGCTCGAGCTCGGAGACCAGTGCCTCCAGGCCGCCCGGGTCCGCATCGCGCAGCTCACGCACCGCCCGGGCTGCGCGGCGCAGGTTGTACCGGGCCATCACGTTGGTGAACATGTTGTTGTTCACCACGGTGGTGTACTCGTCCGGCCCGGTCACCCCATGGATGTGGAAGCTGGAGTCGCCCTCCGCCGTGACGCGCCAGAAGCCGAGATCGGACCACATGCGGGCGGTCTCCACCAGCACCCGCACCCCGTCGCGATGCTGGAAGTCCATGTCGCCGGTGATGTCGGTGTACAGGGAGAACGCATAGGCGACGTCGGCGTTGATGTGGTACTGGGCGGTGCCGGCCGCGTAGTACGCGGAGGCCTCGTCGCCGTTGATGGTGCGCCAGGGGAACATCGCACCGCGCTGGTTCAGCTCGCGTGCCCGCTCCCGGGCCTTGGGCAGCAGGTTCGATCGGAACCGCAGCGCGTTGCGGGCCCAGGAGGGGGAGGTGAAGATCAGGAACGGGACCACGTAGATCTCGGTGTCCCAGAAGTAGTGGCCCTCGTACCCGGAGCCGGTCACTCCCTTGGCGGGGATCCCCCACTGGTCCGAGCGGGCCGAGGCCTGTGCCAGCTGGAACAGGCACCAGCGGGTGGCCTGCTGCTCCACCGGCTGGCCCGGCAGCTGCACGTCCGATCTGCGCCAGAAGTCCTCCAGGTAGGCGCGCTGGTCCGCGTACTGCGGGGCGAAGCCCTCGGAGCGGATGCGGTCCAGGGTCCGACGGCAGCGGTCGAACAGCTCGCGGTGGGGGACCGAGCGGGAGGAGTGGTAGGTGACGGCCTTGCGCACCGTGATCGACTGGCCCTCCTCCAGGTTCGCCCGGAACACGGCTCGGCCCAGATCGGGCATGGTGTCGATCAGCCGCTCCACCTCGGCCTCGGACTCCACCTCGTGGTCCGCGCCGACGGCCAGGGTCATCCCGGAGGCCGCGACCCGGTAGCCCAGCAGCATCCGGCGCTCGCTGTGCCAGTCCTGCTGCGGCTCGAGCACCCGATGGGTGAACGCCGTGGTCTGCCGCGGGTCGTGCTTGTCGGTGACCGGGCCGGTGCCGTGGCCGAACTCGTCGGTGGCGTCCTGCCGGTTGACGATCTGGGAGGAGATCGCCACCGGCGCGGAGCCGTCCAGCATCGTCACCTCCATCGTCATCAGCGCGAGATGGCGCTGCTCGAAGGAGACCATGCGGCTGGAGCGCACCCGCACGTGCTTGCCGGCGGGAGTGCGCCACACCAGGTCGCGCCACAGCACGCCCTCGCGGAAGTCGATCCACCTCTCGTACTCCACCAGGTCCGCGATCGACAGCAGCAGCGGCTCGTCGTCCACGTACAGCTTGATGGGCGAGGAGTCGGGCACCGAGATCATGGTCTGGCCCACCTTGGCGAAGCCGTAGGCGGATTCGGCGTGGTTGATGCGCCACGTCTCGTGGAAGCCGTTGAGGAAGGTGCCGTGGGAGCCCACGTCACGACCCTCCTCCGGAGTGCCGCGCATGCCCATGAAGCCGTTCGCGGTGGCGAAGAGGGTCTCCAGCAGCCCGAGATCCGCACCCGGCCGGCTCTCGACCAGCCGCCATTCGTCCAGCGGCAGGTGGGCACGATCGACGGGATCGTGGG
This sequence comes from Brachybacterium sp. p3-SID1565, assembly GCF_025143785.1. Taxonomy (NCBI): domain Bacteria; kingdom Bacillati; phylum Actinomycetota; class Actinomycetes; order Micrococcales; family Dermabacteraceae; genus Brachybacterium; species Brachybacterium sp. p3-SID1565. The sequence goes on along the minus strand of NZ_JAMBDS010000009.1, from coordinate 23,897 downwards.
GGACCGAGCGCAGGCGGGTCATGCCAGCTCCTCCAGGTCCTGCACCACGACGGTGGCACCGGCACCGGCGAGGGTGTCCACGCCCACGCCGCGGTCCACTCCGATCACGGCACCGAAGTCACCGGCTGCCCCGGCCCGCACGCCGGAGACGGCATCCTCGTAGACCACCGACGCGGTGGTGGGCACCCCGAGCAGCGCAGCGGCATGCTGGAACGTGTCCGGGGACGGCTTGCCGGGCAGGCCCTTAGCGGCAGCCACGTTCCCGTCGACCACGAACTCGAAGCGGTCCCGCAGGCCGGCACCGCGCAGCACCTCCTCCGCGTTGCGGGAGGAGGAGACGATCGCCAGGCGGGAGCCGGCAGGTAGTGCGTCGAGGTAGCGGACGGTGCCCGGGTAGGGGGTCACGCCCTCCGTGCGGATCAGGGTGAGGACCAGGTCGTTCTTGCGGTTCCCCAGGCCCCGTACGGTCTCGGAGCCGGCGGTCTGGTCGCCGGGATCGGAGTCCTGCCCCTCGGGCAGCTCGATGCCGCGGGAGGTCAGGAAGGTGCGCACGCCGTCGTACCGGGGGCGGCCGTCCACGTGCGCGAAGTAGTCGGCATCGGTGTAGGGCTCGCTGATCCCGCGCGCGGCGAGGAAATCGCCGAACATCTGCGCCCAGGCGCGCATGTGCACCTCGGCGGTGGGGGTGATCACACCGTCCAGGTCGAAGAGGTGGGCGGTGAAGTCGGCAGGCCGGAATGTCTTGTCGTCGCTCACGGCCGCCACTCTACGGGGCTCGGGTCCTTCATCCCGGATGCACGCTCCGAACCCGGCTGTGTGCTCCGAACGCGGCTGTACGCTCCGAACGCAGGTGCACTCTCGGACCCCCGCCCCTGCACCTATGTCGGAGCGGCTCTCCGAGCGTGGCGTCGAAGGGCCGGGTCGGTTACCCTCAAGGCGTCCGCTCCCGCGCGCGTGCGCCGGTGCGGAGCAGTACGGCCCTTCCGAGGAGAAGATGACTGACACGGAGCCGCTGCCGTTCGTGGAGGCGGTGCGCCGCCGCCTCGAGATCGAGGAGCGGGGTGCGCACGTTCGCACTGCACTGACCCTCACCTGCAACCTTGCGCTCGCCCCTGCCCAGCTGTGGCCGCTGCTGGTGGACCGCTCCGAGCTGGCCCACTGGTACGGGCAGCTCAACGGGTCGCTGTCCGAGGGCGGTCGCTACCGCCTGGCCGATGGCACCCAGGGGCAGGTGCTCGAGCTCGTCGAGCCCCACAAGCTCTCCCTGACCTGGGAGAAGGATGGCGTGGCCGATCCGCTGCAGATCCGCCTGGACCCGGAGGACGACGGCACCACCAGCCTTCGCCTGACCCACACCACCCTGATCGACCGCGAGGACTTCGATCGCTACGGGCCCGGTGCGGCCGCCATCCACTGGGAGATCGCCCTGATGTCCCTGGCTTCTCGCACCGGCGGCTGGAGCACCTGCGGTGACTGCGTGCCGATGCCCACCCCGCAGTGGCTGGAGGGTCCTGACGGTGCCGCGCTCCTGCAGGCGTGGTCGGTGCGGTGGGCCGCGGAAGCGCTCGCAGCCGGGGTCGACGAGGCATCGGCGCGCCGCGGCGAGCTGGCGACCTCCCGCGCCTGCCAGGAGGATCCGCCGGCCATGGCAGGCATGACGCCGGAGGGCTGAGCGCCCCCGGGTCGCAGTTCAGGCGGTGACGGTGAGAATGCGCGGCTCCCTGCCCTCCGCGAGGGCCTGATCCACCAGCGCCCTCGCCAGATCCTCCCGGGGCAGCGTCCGATCGCCGTGCTCCAGGGAGGATCCCACCACCTGCTCCCGGGTGCCCAGCAGGTCCGTGGTGCGGCCTGCGCGCAGCACGGTCCAGTCCAGTCCGCTGCCCGCCAGCAGTCGTTCCAGGCGACGCAGATCCTGCAGCCCGCCGTGGTGCAGGCGCCGTCGCAGTGGGCCCCACAGGCGTGACGAGTCGGACAGCTGCGTGCTGGAGACCCCGACCAGGCGCTGGGCACCGACGGCCCGCATGGCCCGCACGGCAGCGATCGCTGCATCGGTGGCCAGCATCGTCGCATCGTGCACCAGCTGTGGGGTGAGTGCCAGGACCACGCCGTCGGCGCCGCGCACGGCGGGTTCCAGATCCTCCTGGCTGCCGCTCTCGGCGCGCAGCACCTCCAGTTCGGGCGAGAGGCGGGGCACCCGACGCGGCAGCGGTGCGGTGGCAAGCACGCGCAGGCCCCGCACCAGGGCCTCGCGCACCACGGCCTCGCCCAGGGGGTCGTCGGCTCCGATCACGGCGAGGGTCTGCTGTGCCATCGGGCCAATGTATCCGTCTGCTCGGCGGTGTGCGCTGCCCGCCCGCAGGCCACCACGTGGCGGCCCCGGGGAGACCACGGGGAGATCTGCCGGTGCTGCCGTCCAGCAGAGGTGCCGACCTTTTTGGTGGGCCGGGCGACCGGTGGGAGACTCGATCGGTGACCGAGCCGCCCGCCACTGCCCAGGAGCAGCCCGGACGCAGCGCCTCCCGGGTGATCCGGGCACTGGCACCCTCGATCTACGTCCCCACCCTGCTGCAGTTCATCGGGCAGGCGGCCCTGATGCCGGTGGTCACCCTGCTGGCCCTGCGCCTGGGCTTCAGCGAGGCGCAGGCCGCCTCCCTCACGGTGGTGTTCGGCCTGGCGGCGTTCCTGGGGCCCATCCCCTCCGGCAGGCTGATCGGGAGGGTCGGGGCCAGGACCGCGCTGGTGGCCTCCGGCGGGCTCCTGGTGCTGGCGAGCCTGGCGGCGTATCTCGTGCTCACCCCGGCGCTGGAGGGCGCCGGCGGAATCGCGCACAGGGCCACCCTGATCGTGATGCTGGTGGTGATGGCCGGCTGTTCCCAGGTGTGGATGCTCGGCAGGCAGTCGTACCTGGGCACCGCGCTGCCCGCCTCGATGCGGGCCCGCGGGATGACGATGTTCGGCGGGATGATCCGGGTGGGCCAGGTGATCGGCCCCCTCGGCGGCGCGGCGGTGCTCGCCGCAGGATCCATGACCGGGGTGTTCCTGCTGTACGCAGTGATGACCCTGGCCGCGACCGTGATGGTGGCCGTGTTCCTGCCCGCCGGTGAGAGGCGCAGCGCACCCGTGCGCCGTCATCGCGAGCACGTCCCGCGCAGCCCCACCCGGATCCGCCTCACCCGCGCCGTGCTGGCGCGGATGCTGCTGGTGTGCGTGGGGATCGCGCCGGTGATGATGGCACGGGTGAACAATCCCGTGATCCTCCCGCTGCTGGGGGAGCGTCTGGGACTGGACGCCATGTGGATCTCGATCGTGTTCGGGGTCTCGGCCGTGGTGGAGATCCTGCTGGTGATCCCCGCTGGGGTGCTGATGGACCGCTTCGGCCGGGCGGCCGTGGCCGTGCCGTGCGCCGGGCTCATGGGCATCGGCTACCTCGCCCTGGCCGTCGCCGGTGGCGCTGCGGTGGACGGCGGGCGCACCACGGCACTGCTGGCACTGCTGCTGCCCAGCATGCTGATCGCCCTGGGCAACGGGCTGGGATCGGGCATCGTGATGACCCTGGGCATCGACGTGTCCCCGGTGCACGGCCGCACCCGCTACCTGTCCTGGTGGAACACCATGATGGGTGCCGGCGGACTGGTGGCACCGCTGCTGGCGGCGGGGATCGTGCTGGTGGCACCAATGACCGCGGCGGCCGCTGTCACCGGTGTGCTGTGCCTGGGCGGAGCGGCTCAGCTGGCCCGGGTGCTGCCGCGGGCCACTCCGCCGGGGCGGGGGCGGGCTCCGGGGAAGGGCGATGGCCCCGCTCCCTGAGGAACGAGGCCACCGGGCGGCTGCGTGACGTGGCGGGGCTGGGAAGCCCGGGTGCAGGTCTCCGGCGGTGCGCTCAGGCGGCCTGGGTGTGCTGCGGAAGAGCGGCGTCGATCATGAGCTCGCGGGCTGATTCGATGTCGATGCCGCGGGCGATCGCGATCTCGGCTGCCAGAGGGGTGAGCGCGGAGCGCAGCAGGCGTCGCTCGGACAGGCTCGAGGGCGTCTCGCCCGATTCGCGCAGGATCTGGCGCACCACGCCCACGCGCTCCGTGAGCGAGCGCGACTGTGCCCGCATCTCGAGCTGCTTCATGCGACGGGCCCAGGTCTCCTTGCGTGCCGGCGGGGGCGGGGACGGCTGGGCGAGCTGATCGAGCACCTCCAGGATCTGGTCCTCCGCCAGCAGGCTGCGCAGCCCCACGTCCACGGAGCGTCCCAGCGGGACCGAGATCCGCATGGCCTCGCCCACCACCTCCAGCTCGACGTAAGTCGTGGGTGTCCCGCGCACACGGCGCTTGCGCACGGAGAGCACGCGCACGGGTCCGTGCACGGGATGAGCGAGGACCGACCCCACCTCCGGGGAGGGGGTGTCGGTGGACGGACGGGCGGCGGTGGTTGCTGCGGGCACGAGAGAACCTCCTCGAAGGGACGAACGCTCCGTCGGCACTCCGGCTGCTGGGTCCGGGGCGGCCGATCGGGCTCCTGCGGGCGGCCCATGGGGCGGGGAGGCAGGGCGAGATGGCGCGAATGTCTGTCGACCTGCGTTTTCAGGCCGACGACACTTGTGACGGAGCGTCATCATCATCCCATGTTTCTGACGTGAAATCTAGGGGGTGACGTTTCCTAGTGTGCATGCACCCCCTGGGGGCTGTCGACCTCGGTCGGGAACGTGTCGACCGAGGTCGGATCGCCCCGTGGACCGAATGGGATGGAATGGGACCATGACCCCACCCAACCCCGACGCCGCCCACCCTGACGGACCTGCCGTGCTGATCGACCAGGTCGGTGTGGTGCTCGACGGCGCGGTGCTGCTGGTGGAGGCCACCGGATCGGTCGATCCCGGCGGGATCCTCACCGTGACCGGGCCGAACGGCGCCGGGAAGACGACGCTGCTGCGCACCATCGCCGGGATCCTCGAGCCCACCTCCGGGCAGGTGCTGGTCCGGGGCCGGGTGCCGGATGACCGGGACCGCTCTTTCCGCCGCAGCCTCGCCGCTCTGATCGGCCCCCCGCAGACAGCCCGAGACCTCACCATCGCCGAGCACCTGCAGTTCATCGCCGCGACCTGGGGTGTGCGGGCGAAGAACGCGCGCACCCGGTCCGAGGAGCAGCTGGCCGAGCTGGGCATCGCGCAGCTCGGCGCCCGGTACCCCCATGAGCTCTCCAGCGGGCAGAGCCAGCTGGTCGCCATCGCCCTCACGCTGGCGCGCCCCTTCGACGTGCTGGTGCTGGACGAACCCGAGCAGAGGTTGGATCCTGATCGCCTGGGACTGGTGATGGGTGCTCTGCGGCGGCGTGCGCAGGACGGCGCTGCGCTGGTGATCGCCAGTCACAGCCCGCGCCTGGTGCAGGAGCTGGCCACCGAGGTGTTGGAGATCCAGGAGTGAACTACGCCGTCGACAAGCGCGAGCAGCGGGCCTCGCTGGAGGCGATCCGCAGCATCTGGGCCTCCCGCCGAGGGGCCCGTAGCCGCACCGACATCGCCTACCTGGTCTACCTGGTGGTGCTGAGCATCGCGGTGCTGGTCATCCCCGTGCTGAGGGCGATCGGCATGGGACTGGCCCGGCCGGACGTGGTCCCCGTGCTGCTTGCCGATGCCGCCCCGAGGACGGCCACTGCGGTGGCGCTGATGGCAGCGGCTGCGCTCCTGCTGGTCGGGGCCGTGCGCGGCCCGGCGCTGCTGGCGCCGTTCTTCACCACCACCCTTGCGGCAGGACCGATTCGTCGCCGTGCCGTGCTGTGGCGGCCGTTCGTGCGCTCTGTGCTGGTGCCGGTGACGGGGTGCGCCACCGTGGCTGCGCTCATCGGCATCACCCTGCTCACGGTGGGGCGCACTGACCTGCAGGCAGCAGCCTGGTTCCTGCTCGCATCCGTGGGGACCGGTCTGCTGCTGGGCGCCTGCTGGTTCCTGGGGGAGCTGCTGAGGGGCACCCCGCGGCGGATCCTGGCGGTCGTGCTCGCCATGCTGGGTGTGCTGTGCGCGGCGGTGCCCGTCCCCATCGGCCCCGGCGCCGCCTACCCGCTGGCGGGCGGTGACTCCGCAGCCTGGGCGATCGGGCTGATCGCCATCGGAACCCTCGCGGTCGCGGCCTGCGTGCCGGGCCTGGACCGGCTGCGCGGCGCGGTGCTGCTGGAGCAGGCGATGCGCTGGGAGACGGCCTCCACCTCCGCCACCACCGGGGACCTCACCGCGGCCGCCGGCGCCTTCCGGGCGCGGGCCAGCACCGGTCGTCGCCTGCCCGCGATAGGAGGGGGACCCATGGTCCTGCTCTACGCCCGACGCGACGCCGTCGCCTGGCTGCGCACCCCGGAGCGCTCGGTGATCGGCGTGCTCGGTGCGGGTCTGTCGGCCTGCGCACTCGGCTGGGGTCTGCTGGGGACCGGGCCGCTGGCCTGGACCGCGATCGCCGTCGGCACGCTCGGCGCCTGGGCCGCCAGCAGCTCCTTCGTCGACGGCATCCGGCATGCCGTCCACACGCTCGGCGCGCCGGCGCTGCTGGGGCAGAGCGCGGCGGTGCAGGCCGTGCTGCACTTCCTCGCGCCGACGCTGCTGCTCGGGGCGATGGGCGCCCTGGGAGGAGTGGTGTCCCTGTGGGGGACCGGCGCTGCTGTCGGCAGTGATGGGGGCGGAGGCGCTGCGGTGCCGGCGGCTGTGCTGGTGCCGGTGGCGCTGGCACCCGTGCTGGTGGCGCTGCGGGTGCATGCCGCCGCCAAGGGGCCGATGCCGCTGCAGCTGGCCACCCCGATGCCCACTGCGCAGGGCGACCTCTCGGTGTTCCCGATGCTGGTGTGGCAGTCCGACGCGATCCTGCTGGCCCTGATGGCAGGCGGGCTGCTGGCGGTGGGAGGGACGATGGGCGCGCTGTGGCTGCTGCTCGGTGCCGTGCTGCTGGTGCTGGGGATCGTGCTGATGACCCGCTCCCGCTTCCGCGAGCTGCGCAGCTGAGGGTGGGCGGCATCGACCCCGACCCGAGGATGACCGAGGTCGCGGACGCCCGATTCCGGGACGACCACGCGTGCGCTCGGGAGGTGGGGGACCTCGTTCTCAGAGGGGTGCGTAGAGCGCGGACGGAGCATCCGTGCGTGCGGCCCAGATCCGATCGCCGTAGGACCAGTGCCACCATTCAGGCTCGTAGTTCACGAAGCCGGCTGCGTCCATGGCCTCGGTCAGGATCTGCCGTGCCCGTCGGGTGCCCGGAGAGATGTTCTCGGCACTCATGACGCATGCGCCCGCGCTGTCCTCCGGCGTCTGGTTCACAGGGGTGCCCATGTCCACCTCGATGCCGTTCTCGGTCAGTGTCAGATCGACGGCGGCTCCGCACGGGTGCGGGGCGACCTCGACTGGCGAGATGTACTTGCTGGCCTCGATGCGGGCCGCGTGCTCGCTCAGGCCGGGATCCTGCGCCATGAGGTGGGACAGATACTCGCTGAAGTACTGGCTCTGGAGCCCGGCAGGGCGGTAGCCCTCGATGAACAGCAGGTCGAACCGATCGGGAAGCGCCCTGCGCGCGATCAGCAGTCGCTCGGCCACTTTCCGGCGGAGCCTGCGCCACGCGCCCTCCGGGTCGGCCTTGCGGTCATCGATCCTCAGGTCGGAGACATCCGTGAGATCGATGAGCGGCTCACCGGTGTCCTCCACCGGTATCTCCAGCAGTCGAGGGTCTGAGAGGAGCAGCACGAGCCCACTATAGGTTTCGGTGCCCCTGGAGTGACTCCGTCCGCCGCGCGATGACCTCACCCAGGTGGGAGATCGCATCCCCGATCACCTCGGGGGAGTGCGTGACGAAGCTGAGGCGCATCGTGGAGCGGTCCGGATCGCTCGCGAAGAAGGACCAGCCCGGCAGGTACGCGACGCCGGCGTCGACCGCCTCGGTCAGCATGTCCTGGGCGTCGTAGCCCTTCCCGAGGGCCGCCCACAGGAACATCCCGCCGTCGGGGTGGGTGATGTGTGCCCCGGCCGGGAGCAGTGGCGCGAGGGCCTGCGCCATCGCATCGCGCCGCTCCCGGTACACGGCGCTGACCTGCGCCACGTGCGCGTCGAGATCCGCGGTGGCCAGGTAGCGGGCCACGGTCAGCTGGTCGACCACGGAGGACTGCATGGAGATCGCCGCCTTCGCCACGGCCAGGGTGTCCAGGATGGGCCCCTCGGCGCGCATCCAGCCGATGCGCACCCCCGGGCTCATCAGCTTGCTCATCGAGTTCAGCAGCAGGGTGCGCTCGCTCATCCCCGGCAGGGCGGCGATGGGCGCCCAGGTGCTCCCGGTGAAGCTCAGCTCACCGTAGGGGTCGTCCTCCACCAGGGGGGTGCCGGTGCGCAGCAGCACCTCGGCCACTGCCTGACGCCGCTCCACCGGCATGGTGCGTCCGGTGGGGTTCTGGAAAGTGGGGATCAGGTACACGAACCGGGGATGGTGGGTGCGGATCGCCTCCTCGAGCGCATCGGGCACCACGCCGTGCTCATCGGTGTCCACCCCGATCATGTGGGCGCCGTGCACGGCGAAGGCCTGCACCGCGGCGAGATAGGTGGGGGACTCCACCAGCACCACGTCCCCCGGCTCCAGCATCGCCTGGGCGATCACGAACAGACCCTCCTGGGAGCCGGAGGTGACGCGGATCTGCGAGGCATCGGTGGGCATCGTGCGCGAGAGCCGCCGTGCCGCTTGCTCGCGCAGTTCCCTCTCGCCCTCGCTGACCCCGTACTGCAGGGCCCGGGTGCCCTGATGGGTGAGGACCCAGTCGTAGGCCTCCGCGATCGGCGACAGGTCGAACAGCTGCGGATCCGGGATGCCGCCCGCGAAGGAGACCACGTTCTCCCGAGCTGCGAGGGAGAAGATGTCCTTCAGCGGGGAGGACTCCATGCCCGCATAGCGGGCGGCGACGGGGAATCGGAACGGCGCATCGGTCATCTGGCCATCGTGCCACTGCGATCATGTGGAGCGGGTGAGCCCCACGCCCGCACACCCTGCCGGGGCGGTCGCCGGCGAGGCGCGGCCGTTCAATCCGCCAGCACGCCCTCCAGCCGCAGCAGCGCCAGCTTCGTCTCCACGCCACCCGCATACCCGGTCAGGGCCCCGTTCGAGGCCAGCACCCGGTGGCAGGGGACCACGATCGACAGCGGATTGGAACCGACGGCGGCGCCCACCGCCTGGGCCGCCCGCGGACTCCCCACCGAACGGGCGATCTGGCCGTAGGTGGTGGTGCCTCCGAACGGGATCCGCTGCAGCTGTTCCCAGACGCGGTGCTGGAACGGGGTGCCCACCGCGGCCAGCGGCAGTTCGAAGTCGGTGCGCTCACCGGCCAGGTACTGGCCCAGCTGGGTCGCGGCGGCATCGAGAACGGGGTGGGTGTGGCCGGCGGGATCGCCCAGCTGGGAAACCACCGGGAAGTGCTTCTGCTGCTGGCGCCAGACCCCGATCAGGGCATCGTCGCCCGCGGCGAGCACGTAGGTGCCCAGGGGCGTGTCGATCCTGCGGTGGCGGATGCCGGCCATCAGCGGTGCGGGCATGGTCGTGATGGATCCTTCGGCAGGACGGATGCGGGCGCGGTACCGGCCGGCCGGCCGGCCGCGCGCCACGGCGGCAGCAGCACTGGGCACGAACTCGACGCGGTCGCGGCCCGGGGTGCGCGAGGGGCAGGAGGGGCGGCAGGAGATGCCGGTGGAGCGCACGCACGTGAAGGACACGCCGTCGGAACGGGCGTCCCTCGCCGTGATGGCGGCGTAGCGCTGGTCATCGGTGAGCTCCTGCATGCCCCCAGTGAACTCCTCGACGGCTCGCGGTGCCACCGGAATCCGGACAACGTGGTCGGGGCGGTTCCGGATCAGGGCGCGGCCAGGCCGCTCCGTGCGAGATCGTCAAGGCCCCGCCGATCCGCACCGGGGCGCACGGCGCTGACCCTGTACTCGCCTGCGCCGCGAATCCGCAGATCACCCACCGGCGCATCGGTCCCCGCCCCGGCGGTGACCCCCGGCAGCAGAAAAAACTGAGTCGCGACAGGTCTGTCAACCATGTCGCGACTCAGGACACGAGAGCGGATGACGGGAATCGAACCCGCGTAATCAGTTTGGAAGACTGAGGCTCTACCATTGAGCTACATCCGCATGACCTGCAGCGATGCCGGATTCTGGCCTGAATGCGGAACGCTGCGGCCCGCCTGGACCGGTGGCGATCCCCGGATGCTCGCATGGTCGCTGCAGGCGGGGATCGCAGACCATTGAACCAGATCCCGGCCTCAGGATCACGCCGCAGGACCCGGTTGGAAGCATGCATCTGCTCACAGCGCCATCGGGTGGGCACAGCGCACGGTGCCGCGAACGGGTAATATCCGGTGGGTTGCCCTCCGGGGTGTAGCTCAGCTTGGTAGAGCACCCGCTTTGGGAGCGGGAAGCCGCAGGTTCAAATCCTGTCACCCCGACTCCGCCTCCGGGTCGCTGCACCACCTGCGCCCCGCGGCGAACACGTAGACCACCTGAACGACTCATCCACAGGGAGACCTGACCAGTGAAGACCGCGTCCGAGAAGCTCAGCCCCACCCGGGTCAAGCTCACCGTCGAGGTGCCCTTCGACGAGCTCAAGCCCGCCGTCGAGGCCGCCACCAAGAAGATCGCCGACCAGGTTCAGATCCCGGGCTTCCGCAAGGGCAAGGTCCCCACTCGCCTCGTGGAGCAGCGCTTCGGCCGGCCCGCGATCATGCAGGAGGCCGTCAACGACGCCCTGCCGGACTTCTACCAGAAGGCCGCTTCCGAGGTCGAGCTCAAGCCGGTGGGCCGCCCCGAGGTGGAGGTCAGCGAGATCCCCGGCCTGGACGGCTCCGAGGACGGCAACCTCGTGTTCGTCGTCGAGCAGGACGTGCGCCCCGAGATCGAGCTGCCGGACTTCTCCTCCGTCGAGATCGAGATCGAGGAGCCCGCGGTCGACGACGATGCCGTCGAGGTGCGCCTGACCGAGCTGCGCGAGCGCTTCGGCACCCTGGTGGGCGTGGACCGCCCCGCCGAGGACGGCGACTTCGTGTCCCTGGACATGCTGGCCACCATCGAGGACGAGGAGATCGAGTCCGTCGAGGGTGTCTCCTACCAGATCGGCCAGGGCAACATGCTCGAGGGGCTGGACGAGGCTCTGGAGGGCCTGTCCGCAGGGGAGACCACCACCTTCACCAGCAAGCTCGCCGGTGGTGAGCACGCCGGTCAGGATGCGCTGATCAAGGTCACTCCGCAGTCCGTCAAGGTGCGCGAGCTGCCCGAGGCCGACGACGAGTTCGCCGAGATGGCCTCCGAGTTCGACACCATCGACGAGCTCAAGGACGACCTGCGCACCCAGGCCGCGAAGGACGCCGAGGGCAACCGCGTGGCCCTCGCCCGCAACGCCCTGCTGGAGAAGCTCCTGGAGGACATCGAGATCCCCGTGCCCGATCAGCTGGTGGAGGACGAGATCCTCGGCCACCTGCAGAACGAGGGCAAGGAGGCCGGCGATCCGCACGGCGAGGAGATCCGCGAGGACACCGTCAAGGCGATCCGCGCCCAGTTCCTGCTGGACGAGATCAATGCGACCCGCGAGGTCCAGGTCGGCCAGGACGACCTGATGACCTACATGACCCAGCTGTCGGCGCAGTACGGCATCGAGCCCAACCAGCTGCTGCAGATGCTGGCGCAGTCAGGACAGCTCGAGCAGATCTTCGCCGAGGTGCAGCGCTCCAAGGCGCTCGACGTGGCCCTCGCCGATGTGACGGTCAAGAACGAGAAGGGCGAGGCGCTGGACCTCGGCCTGAAGGCTGATCAGTCCGAGGAGGGCTCGGAGGACGAGGACCCCGACGAGGGTTCTGAGAAGACCCCGGCGAAGAAGGCACCCGCGAAGAAGGCTCCGGCCAAGACCGCCGCTGCGAAGAAGGTGGAGGCTGCTGAGGAGTCCGAGGACGCCGAGGAGAAGCCTGTCAAGAAGGCTCCCGCCAAGAAGGCCCCTGCCAAGAAGGCACCGGTGAAGAAGGCTCCGGCCAAGAAGGCCGACGAGGACGCCCCTGCCGAGAAGTGAGCTCGTGGCCTGGCCACGTGCTGGGTCTGAGCGATGAACGGGCTGTCATCCCCAACGGGGGTGGCGGCCCGTTCGCGTCGACCCATCCGTTCACCCCGCGGGCGCGTCCTCTCCAGTGGGCGTCCAAGCCGAATGGGCGTTCCGTTCCACGTTCGCGCTCGGGTGGAACAGAAAGGTCCATTCCGGGTTATCGGGGGCCTGTTCAGGAGGTGAGCATCCGGCCGCCGAACAGGGCGGGGCCGGTTGTGGACCGGCCTTTGCACCAGGACGACTGTCGGGCCTGACTGGCCCGCCGCGCCGGAACAGCGGCAGGCCCGGCTCCCGGGGGGGGCGCGGGGCCTGCCGGCGTGTGATCAGTGGCTGAGGATCAGCGGTAGGTCACGAAGGTGGGGTTGCCCCAGATCCCGCGCTCGGTGACGCGGTACTTGGAGCCGGAGGCGTCGATGACCTGGCCGTTGCCGGCGTAGATACCGATGTGGCCGGGCCAGGACACGATGTCACCGGGCTGGGCCTGGGACTGGGAGATGGTGCGGCCACCGTTGGTGATCTGGCTGCTGGTGCGGCCGTTGAGGTTCAGGCCGGAGCCCTGGTAGGCGTAGGTGACCAGGCCCGAGCAGTCGAAGCCGCTGCTGGGCGAGGAGCCGCCCCAGGTGTAGCCGGTGCCCACCACGGAGCGGGCGCGCTCGACGATCGAGCTGCTGGAGACGGAGCCGGAGGTCGGTGCGGACGTGCCGCCGGAGGGCACGGACGAGCCGCCGTTGAGGGCTCCACGGGTCTGGGGACCGACCACGCCGTCGACCTGCAGGCCGTTGGCGCGCTGGAAGTCCTTGACGGCCGCGTGGGTGCGGGGGCCGAAGATGCCGTCGACGGCCAGGCGTGCGCCGTTCTGGTTCAGGCCGCTCTGCAGGTCGGAGACGTTACCGCCGCGGGATCCCCAGCGCAGCTTCTCGGTGCTGTTGAGCACCAGGCTCGGGGCGGCGGCCTCGGGGGCGGCCGGGGCGGTGGCGGGTGCGGCGGGAGCCGTCACGGGCGCCGCAGGAGCGGGAGCGCTGGGGGCGGCCTGCGCGGCGCCACCGACGAAGGCGGAGCCGACGAGGACGGTGCCCAGGACGGCCGCACCACCCATGCCACGGGCGGCCACGTGGGCGTTGCTGATCGGGGTGGTGGCGCGGCCTGCGGCGCGGTGGGTGTTGTGCTGTGCCATGGTGTGCTCTTCGTTCCTTCCAGCCTCGGTCGGGGGCTGCCGAGGGTGTCTGTTCTGTTCTGCGTCCCGTTCGCCGGGTGGCGACGGTCGGGCTCTGCGGTCCGGTGGGACCGGGCCCGAAATCCTCACGGGCTCCAGGCGGTGAAACCACCGTAGGAGCCGGTGGTGCCTGCGGTCAGCCTGCTTGGAAGGGCCGGGGAACGAACTTGACGATGCTTTTGCCGGGGAGCCATCGGACGTTACTCGAAGCGGGGACGACTTGACGTTCCCGGGGGTGAGGGCCGCGGGGGAGTGCGGTCCGTGTCACCCCCGGAGGTGCTCGCTGAGCTTCCGCGCCTTCGGGTGCTCTCGGCGCCTCGCAGTGCGCCCGCGGCGAACAGGGGACCGCTTCGTCGCACCCAGCGCCTAGAGTCATCTCATCGCCGATCCCACCACGAAGGAGACACCCGTGACCTCCACGCCCCATGACAACTCGCCCCGCAGCGCAACCGGGGAGTACCCGCTCGGGCTCGACGACAACGTCTACCAGCGGCTGCTTCGCGAGCGCATCGTGTGGCTCGGCTCCGAGGTGCGGGACGACAACGCCAATGCCATCTGCGCCAAGATGCTGCTGCTGGCCGCCGAGGACCCCACCAAGGACATCTACCTCTACATCAACAGCCCCGGTGGCTCCATCACCGCCGGCATGGCCATCTACGACACCATGCAGTACATCCAGCCCGACGTGGTCACGGTGGGCATGGGCATGGCGGCCTCGATGGGGCAGTTCCTGCTCTCCTCGGGCGCCAAGGGCAAGCGCTTCGCCACCCCGCACACCCGCGTGCTCATGCACCAGCCGCTCGGCGGGCTGGGCGGCACCGCCAGCGAGATCAAGATCCAGGCGGATCTGATCCTGTCCATGAAGCGTCAGCTGGCCGAGCTGATCGCCGAGCAGACCGGCAAGAGCGTCGAGCAGATCACTGCCGACTCCGATCGCGACAGGTGGTTCACCGCTGCGGAGGCCCTGGAGTACGGCTTCATCGACAAGATCGTCAACCGCGCCGGTGACGTCACGGGCGGTGGCGGCACGGAGGACTGACCTTCCGCCCCTCACCCCCTGCCACCGCACCTCTCACGCAAGGAGAACCCGTGACCTTCGATCCCCGCCCGTCCGCTTCCACGACCCCGGCGATGCCCTTCGCGCAGGCCGGCCCGATGCCCACGTCGCGCTACGTGCTGCCCCAGTACGAGGAGCGCACTGCCTATGGCTTCAAGCGGCAGGACCCGTACACCAAGCTGTTCGAGGACCGCATCATCTTCCTGGGCGTCCAGGTGGACGACGCCTCCGCCGATGACGTCATGGCCCAGCTGCTGGTCCTCGAGTCCCAGGATCCGGACCGCGACATCACCCTGTACATCAACAGCCCCGGCGGCTCGTTCACCGCGCTGACGGCCATCTACGACACGATGCAGTACATCAAGCCCGAGGTCACCACGGTGTGCCTGGGGCAGGCGGCCTCCGCCGCCGCCGTGCTGCTGGCTGCAGGAGCCCCGGGCAAGCGGCTCGCCCTGCCCAACGCCCGCATCCTGATCCACCAGCCCGCCATGGGTGGTCAGGGCGGAGGCCAGGCCTCGGACATCGAGATCCAGGCCAACGAGATCCTCCGCATGCGCGAGTGGCTCGAGGACACCCTCGCGCACCACTCGGGCCGCTCCAAGGAGCAGATCAGCCGGGACATCGAGCGTGACAAGATCCTCACCGCCCAGGGCGCGCTCGACTACGGTCTGGTGGACCAGGTGCTCGCCTCTCGGAAGGACGCCTCGCCGCAGATCTCACGGTGAGACGATGACGGCCGGTCGCATCGTGGATGACCCGCCCGATGCCAGATGCGACCGCTGGACGGATGACGAGGCCCGCCCTGGGGCAGATGCTGCTCGACGAGGACTGCGTCGTCGGCTACAACCTGGACGGCGGCGGCTCCAGCACCATGGTCTTCCAGGGGGAGCTGGTCAACAGGCCGCGTGGCAAGAATGAGGAACGCGGCACCTCCGACATCCTGTACGTGGCGGGGTGAGCGCCGTGCATGACTCCACCAGCCCCACCACGGCGCCCCCGAGCGCCCCGGTGCAACCGAACGCCCCGGTGCACCCTCTCTCGCCCGTGCCCGCCGTGGTGCTGCTGATACCGGTGCTGAACCCCTCCGTGGCCATGCCCGCTCTCCTCGCCCCCCTCCGCCAGGCGGTACGGCCGCTCGGCATCATCGTGGTCGACGACGGCACCGGTCCCGGCCCCGACGGCAGTGCGGACGTGCTCTTCGCGCTCCTGGAACGGCAGGGAGCCCATGTTCTGCGCAGTCCCCTCAACCGGGGCAAGGGCGCCGCGCTGAAGACTGGGATCGAGGCGGCTCGCACCCTGTTCCCGGGGTGCGGGGTGGTCACGGTCGATGCCGATGGCCAGCACCGACCCCGGGATGTTGCCGCCGTCGCCGCCGCGCTCACCCAGGCCCAACGCGATGACCCCGCCGCGCCCGCCCTGGTGATGGGGGTGCGGCGCTTCGGACCCGGCACCCCGCTGCGCAGTCGGGTGGGCAATCACGCCAGTTCCGTACTGCTGGCGACGGTGACCGGTCACTGGCTGCACGACACCCAGACCGGCCTGCGCGGAATCGACCCCCACCTGCTGGCGACGGCCGCCGCCACCCCCGGTTCCCGCTACGAGTACGAGATGAGGCACCTCATGACCCATCTGAAGCGCCGCCACCAGCTGATCCAGGTGCTGATCCGCGCCGTGTACACCGACGACAACGCCTCCAGTCACTTCCGCCCCGTGCGGGACTCCCTACGGGTGCTGGCACCGCTGTTCGCCTTCGCCCTGTCTTCACTCGGCGCGGCTGTCGTGGACACCGGACTGTTCCTGCTGCTGGCCGCTTCGGGCAATCCCCTGGTGGTGTCCCTGGCCGTGGCGCGGGCGGTCTCCGGCGCGCTGAACTGGTCGATCAACCGGTATCTGGTGCTGGGCACCGGTGGTGTGGGCTGGGCTCGCAGTCTGCTGCACTATGTGATGCTGGCCGGTGGCCTCGTGGTGGGCGCGGCCGTCGTCCTTCCGGTGCTGAGCGGCATCGGGATGCCGCTGCTGGCGGCGAAGGTCCTCACCGACCTGTTGCTGTTCGCGGTGTCCTTCGTCATCCAGCGCGCCCTGGCCCGGCCCAGTGCGCAGCCCGGCACCCCCTCGGCAGCCGAACCCGCCACCCCCTCGGACACAGCGCCCGTGGCCCCATCGGACGCTGTGCTCGCCCACCGACGGGCACCGGTCCCGTGAGCGGCCGGGCAGACCGGTGACACCCCGGCCGGGTCAATGATCGGGGCCCACGCCAAGACGCGGGTAGCCTGGGTGCGTTGTCCGTACCGACCGGGAGGGAGCACATGGCGCGCACGAGCGAGAGTGCTGAGGTGTTCAAGTGCTCGTTCTGCGGGAAGTCGCAGAAGCAGGTGGAACGGCTGATCTCGGGGCCGGGCGTGTACATCTGCGAAGAGTGCATCGAACTGTGCAACGAGATCATCGCCGAGGAGATCCAGGCCGCCCAGCCTGCCCCCGAGAAGCCCGCCGCCCTCCCCACCCCCCGGGAGATCTTCGACTTTCTGGAGGAGTACGTCGTCGGCCAGGAGCCTGCCAAGCGGGGCCTGGCAGTGGCGGTGTACAACCACTACAAGCGGATCAGGGCGCAGCAGGCCACGACCGCCGGGGCCGGTGCGGGACCGTCCGGGCCCACGGGCCCGACCCGGCCCGCCCCGAAGGGCGCGGATGCGGATCAGCCCGCCGAGCACGACGAGGTCGAGGTCGCCAAGTCCAACGTGCTGATCGTGGGACCCACCGGGTGCGGGAAGACCTACCTGGCCCAGACCCTCGCCAAGATGCTCGACGTGCCCTTCGCCATGGCCGATGCGACAGCCCTCACCGAAGCCGGATACGTGGGCGAGGACGTGGAGAACATCCTGCTGAAACTGCTGCAGGCCGCCGATTACGACGTGGAGCGGGCCCAGCGGGGCATCATCTACATCGACGAGGTCGACAAGATCGGGCGCAAAGCCGAGAACCCCTCGATCACCCGCGACGTCTCCGGCGAGGGCGTCCAGCAGGCACTGCTGAAGATCCTTGAGGGCACGGTCGCGGCGGTGCCGCCCCAGGGCGGGCGCAAGCACCCGCACCAGGAGTTCATCCAGATCGACACCACCGACGTGCTGTTCATCGTGGCGGGGGCGTTCACCGGGATCGAGGACATCATCGGTTCCCGCATCGGCAAGCGCGGCATCGGGTTCGGGGCGGAACTGCACACGCCGATGGAGCAGGAGCAGATCTATGCCGAACTGCTGCCGGAGGACCTGCTGAAGTTCGGGCTGATCCCCGAGTTCATCGGCCGCCTGCCCGTCATCACCTCCGTGGCCAACCTCGACCGGGAGGCGCTGATCCGCATCCTGACCGAGCCCCGCAACGCACTGGTCAAGCAGTTCCAGAGGATGTTCGCACTGGACGGGGTGGAACTGGACTTCGAGCGAAGTGCCCTGGAGGCCATCGCGGATCGGGCTATCGAGCGCGGCACCGGCGCACGCGGACTGCGGGCCATCATGGAAGATGCCCTGCAACCGGTGATGTTCGACGTCCCCTCCCGCGACGACGTGACCCGTGTAGTGATCACCGAGGGCGTGATCACCGAAGGGAGGGCCCCGATGATGCTCACCGGGAAGGACGCCGAGAAGGACAGTGAGCGCGGTTCACGGCGCGCGCGCGGCGAGAAGAGCGCCTGATGCCCGCAGACGACGCCGAGGCGCAGGCGGTCCCGACGGGCGCAGACGACGCGACCGAGGCGCAGGCGGTCCTGCTGGACGAGCGGCGCAGCATCGACAACATCGACGCGGCGCTGGTGCACCTGCTCGCCGAGCGCTTCCGGCACACCCAGCGCGTGGGCGTGCTGAAGGCGGAGCACGGGCTCCCGCCGGCCGATCCGGCCCGGGAGGAGCGCCAGGTGGACCGGCTGCGGGCCCTGGCCCGTGAGGCGGGCCTGGATCCCACCTTCGCCGAGGCGTTCCTGCGCTTCATCGTCACCGAGGTGATCCGGCACCACGAGCGCATCCGCGAGGACGGCTCACCCGAGGCATCTTGACCGGCGCCACCTGCCCCGCGCCGATATCCGCACCGTCGGCGTTGCGGAATTGAGGGGTTGTGCCGAGCCTTTGCGCAGGACAGAGGCCACTTTCGATCTGCCCGGTGCTATGGTGGATCCATGTCTACCCAGTTCCTTGACTGGCCGGTGATCCGGCAGCTGCGGGGTGCGGACAAGACCGGACGCGGCACCGCGGTCATGTCCCAGAAGACTCGCAGCACCACCTCGCGCACCGCCACCGCCGACGGTGTCGCCCAGAGCGTCTGCCCCTACTGCGCCGTGGGTTGCGGCCAGCGCGTCTACCACAAGGACGGTCGGGTCATCCAGATCGAAGGCGATCCGGACTCGCCCGTCTCGCGCGGCCGCCTGTGCCCCAAGGGCGCGGCCAGTGAGCAGCTCGCCAACTCCACCCTGCGCCAGACCAAGGTCAAGTACCGCGCCCCCTACGCCACCGAGTGGCAGGACCTCGACGCCGAGGAAGCGATGGACATGATCGCGGACCGCTTCATCGAGGCGCGCCGCAACCACTGGGAGGACGTCGACCCGGAGGGTCGGCCCGTCCGTCGCACGATGGGCATCGCCAGCCTGGGCGGTGCCACGATCGACAACGAGGAGAACTACCTCCTCAAGAAGTTCTTCACCGCCGCCGGGGCGATCCAGATGGAGAACCAGGCCCGCATATGACACTCGTCCACGGTTCCCAGTCTGGGAGCCTCGTTCGGACGTGGCGGCGCCACGCAGTACCTGCAGGACATGGCCAACGCTGACTGCATCGTCATCGAGGGCTCGAACATGGCCGAGGCCCACCCGGTGGGATTCCAGTGGGTGATGGAGGCCAAGAAGCGCGGTGCGAAGGTGATCCACGTGGATCCCCGCTTCACCCGCACCTCCGCCAATGCGGACAAGCACATCCCGATCCGCTCCGGCACGGACATCGTGCTGCTGGGCGGCGTGATCCGCTACGTGCTGGAGAACGACCTCTGGTTCGAGGAGTACGTCAAGACCTTCACCAACGCGTCCACGATCATCCGCGAGGACTTCGAGGACACCGAGGATCTCGATGGCCTGTTCTCCGGGTACGACCCGGAGACCGGCACCTATGACAACCAGTCGTGGGCCTACCAGGGCGAGAAGGACATGCTCCAGCGGGGCCTGCCGGATCGTGATGAGACCCTCCAGCACCCGCGCACGGTCTTCCAGATCCTCAAGCGCCACTACGCCCGGTACACGCCGGAGATGGTCCAGGCCGCCTGCGGCATCTCGCAGGAGGACTTCGAGTACCTGGCCAAGGCGGTCACCGAGAACTCCGGCCGGGAGCGGACCACCTGCTTCGCCTATGCACTGGGCTGGACCCAGCACCAGGGCGGCCCGCAGATGATCCGCACCTCCGCGGTGCTCCAGCTGCTGCTGGGCAACATGGGCCGCCCGGGCGGCGGCATCATGGCCCTGCGCGGCCACGCCACCATCCAGGGATCCACGGACATCCCCACCCTGTACCACATCCTTCCCGGTTACCTGCCGATGCCGAAGGTCGGCCAGGACTCCTTCGCGGAGTACGCGCGGGCCATCGGCAAGAAGGAGCAGAAGGGCTTCTGGGCCAACGCCGACATCTACGCCATCAACCTGCTGAAGGCATGGTGGGGCGACAATGCGACGGCCGAGAACGAGTGGGCCTACCACTACCTGCCCAAGCTCACCGGCGCCCATGGCACCTACCAGACCCTCATGCGCATGCTCGAGGACGGTGTGGACGGCTACTTCCTGTTCGGCCAGAACCCTGCTGTGGGCTCGGCCAACGGGCGGATGCAGCGACAGGGCCTGGCGCACCTGAAGTGGATGGTCGTCCGTGACTTCTACATGATCGAGACGGCCACCTTCTGGAAGGACTCCGCCGAGATCGAGTCGGGGGAGACCCGACCCGAGGACATCGGCACCGAGGTGTTCTTCATGCCGGCCGCCAACCACACCGAGAAGTCGGGCTCCTTCACCCAGACCCAGCGCATGGTCCAGTGGCGCGACAAGGCCGTGGACGCGCCGGGTGATGCGATCAGCGAGCTGGAGTTCGCCTACGAGCTGGGCAAGCGCGTGCGCGAGAAGCTCAAGGACTCCACCGATGAGCGCGACCGGCCGATCCTCGAACTCACCTGGGACTACCCGGTGGACGAGAACGGCGAGCCGGATGCCGAGGCGGTGCTGGCCGAGATCAACGGTCGGCACATCGCCGGTGAGAAGGCCGGTGAGCCCCTGAAGTCCTTCGGTGAGATGAAGGACGATGGCACCACCATCGGCGGCTGCTGGATCTACACCGGCGTGTACGCCGACGGCATCAACCAGGCCCGCCGCCGCAAGCCCGGCAAGGAGCAGCCGCAGGCAGCCCTGGAGTGGGGCTGGGCGTGGCCTGCCAACCGTCGCATCCTCTACAACCGCGCCTCTGCGGACGCCCAGGGCAAGCCCTGGAGCGAGCGCAAGAAGCACGTGTGGTGGGACGAGGAGCAGGGCAAGTGGACCGGGCTGGACGTCCCCGACTTCCCGCCCACCAAACGACCGGACGATCCGGGCGATCCATCCAAGGGCGGCGCCGCGGCTCTGGCGGGCACCGACGCGTTCATCATGCAGTCCGACGGCCGTGCCTGGCTCTTCGCCGGCACCGGCATGGTGGACGGGCCCCTGCCCACCCACTACGAGGGACCGGAGTCGAACGTCGAGAACCCGCTGTACTCGCAGCAGTCCAACCCCACCCGGGTGACGTTCACCAGCAAGGACAACCTGTCCTCGCCCGGTGCGTCCTCCGAGGGCGGCGACGTGTACCCGTACGTGTTCACCACGTACCGGATCACCGAGCACCACACGGCCGGAGGCATGAGCCGCTTCCTGCCGTACCTGGCGGAGCTGCAGCCGGAGCTGTACTGCGAGGTCTCGCCGGAGCTGGCCGACGAGCTGGGGCTGGAGCCGTACGGCTGGGCCACCATCATCTCGGCGCGCTCCGCGATCGAGGCGAAGGTGCTGGTGACCGAGCGGATGACGCCGCTGCAGATCGGTGATCGCACGGTCCACCAGATCGGCCTGCCCTACCACTGGGCGCGGGGCAAGGAGGCCGTGGTCTCCGGCGACGGGGTCAACGACCTCATCGCCATGAACCTCGACGCCAACGTGCAGATCCAGAACAGCAAGAACAGCGCCTGCGCGATCCGCCCGGGCCGCCGTCCCCATGGGGCCGAGCTCC
The DNA here is from genome assembly GCF_025143785.1 of Brachybacterium sp. p3-SID1565. Taxonomy (NCBI): domain Bacteria; kingdom Bacillati; phylum Actinomycetota; class Actinomycetes; order Micrococcales; family Dermabacteraceae; genus Brachybacterium; species Brachybacterium sp. p3-SID1565. Next base: position 2,285 of record NZ_JAMBDS010000009.1, on the reverse strand, counting down.
GCGCGCTGGTGGACGAGTACCGCGACCGCGCCGGGCTGGTGCCCGCCGAGGAAGCCGAGGTCGACGGTGCCATGGGCGCCCCCGGTGAAGGCCCCGTGGACGGCTTCTCGCCGCACGAGGTCCGCGGCCCGGAGGAGGCCACCGCTGTTCCCGATGGCACCCCGTCGATGAAGGAGATGAACAACCGATGAGCCTGCTCGCCGGGTCCGCCGGCCCCGCCGCCTCCTCCGGATGGGGTCATGACCATGCCCGCAAGGGATTCTTCACGGACACCTCGATCTGCATCGGCTGCAAGGCCTGCGAGGTGGCGTGCAAGGAGTGGAACCGCAACCCCGTGGACGGGGACCTGGAGATCCTGGGCTCCAGCTACGACAACACCGGGGCGCTCGGTGCCAACACCTGGCGCCACGTCGCCTTCGTCGAGCAGGGCCAGGACCGCATCGAGGAAGCGCGCGAGTCGGGTCGGAAGCTGGTCGGTCTGGGGATGCCCACGATCGGCCCGAAGCCGGGCCGCCGCCGCGGTGATCTGCCCGAGGGCGATCTGGGTGGGGTGGACACCACCCCGCCGGACACTCCCGAGTTCCGCTGGCTGATGTCCTCGGACGTCTGCAAGCACTGCACCAACGCGGGCTGCCTGGACGTGTGCCCCACCGGTGCGATCTTCCGCTCGGAGTTCGGCTCCGTGGTGGTCCAGGAGGACGTCTGCAACGGCTGCGGCACCTGCGTGGGTGCCTGTCCCTTCGGCGTGATCGAGCGTCGTGACGACGGCACCGTGTCCCCGCGGGTGGAGCACGACGGCGGGGTGCCCGGCATGGGCACCGCGAAGAAGTGCACCCTGTGCTACGACCGTCTGGTGGACGGCGAGCAGCCGGCCTGTTCGGCCACCTGCCCCACCACCTCCATCAAGTTCGGCGATCACGACGATCTGGTGGGAGATGCCCAGGAGCGCGTCCGTGAGCTGCACGAGCGCGGCATGACCGAGGCCCGCCTGTACGGCGCCAATCCGAAGGACGGCGTGGGCGGCATCGGTTCGGTGTTCCTGCTGCTGGATGAGCCGGAGGTGTACGGCCTGCCGCCGGACCCGCAGGTCTCCACCAAGTACCTTCCGCAGATGTACCTGCGGGCCGGTGTGGCCGCCGCCGGCATGATCGCGGCCACGGCTCTGGCGTTCATGGGAGGCAAGCGGTGAGCATCTCCGATCTCGATTCCGATCGACCGCCCCAGGAGCCCCGCAAGGGACGCTCCGGGACGGGCCGCCGTCGACGGCGGCGCGCGGGCCAGGTGGGAGCGGACGGCTCACGCGAGATGGCGCTGGTGGACGACGTCCAGTTCGACTCCTACTACGGGCGTCAGGTGGTCAAGGCCCCGCCGTGGCGAGGCCCCATCGCCGTGTACCTGTTCCTGGGAGGCCTGGCCGGTGGCTCCTCGCTGCTGTCCTATGGCGCCCAGCTGACGGATCGCCCGGCGCTGCGCCGCAACGGTCGTCTGCTGGCGCTGGGTGCGGTCGGCGTGGGCACGCTGGCCCTGATCGAGGACCTGGGCCGCCCGGAGCGCTTCCTGAACATGATGCGCACCGTCAAGATCAGCTCACCGATGAGCCTGGGCACCTGGATCCTGGCCAGCTTCGGCACCATCTCCGGAGTGCTGGGCGCGGTCGAGGTGGATCGGATGCTGGGCGAGAAGGTCCCGCTGGGTGCGCTGCGTCCGCTGCTGAAGGCAGCGGAAGGGCCTGCTGCCCTGGGCCAGGCCGCCCTTGGCCCGGGACTCGCGTCCTACACGGGTGCACTGCTGGGCGACACCGCAGTCCCCACCTGGTCCGCCGGTCGCAATCACATGTCCTACCTGTTCACCTCCTCCGCCTCGCTGGCCTCGGGGGGTGCCGCCATGATCACCACCCCGGTGGATCAGGCGCGTCCCGCGCGCGTGCTTGCCGCGGCCGGGGTGGTGGGAGATGTGCTCGCCTCCCGCGCCATGAAGGAGTCGATGCACCCCCTGGAGGCGGAGCCGCTGGAGACCGGCAGGCCGGGCCAGATGCTCGAGTGGGCGGAGCGCCTGGCGATCGGCGGCGGTGTGCTGGCCGTCCTCGGTGGCCGCAGCCGCGCCCTGTCGATGGCCGGCGGTGCTGCCCTGGTGGCTGCCTCGGTGCTCACCCGCTTCGGTGTGCTCGAGGCCGGGCTGGAGTCCACCAAGGATCCGCGCCGCGTGATCGAACCGCAGAAGGCGCGCCTGGCCGCGCGGCGGGCCGCCGGCATCACCGACGACTCCATCACCACCTCAGGCTGAGC
>NZ_JAMBDS010000089.1:0-3694 GCF_025143785.1 Brachybacterium sp. p3-SID1565 | reverse complement strand
GGAACGACGCCTCAGGCGCACCGATGCCTCAGGCGCGACGATGCTTCAGGCGCCGGGCGCCTCGCTGACGCCGTTCTGCCACAGCGAGCGCACGGCCTGCTCGACGCCGTCGCGCGGCAGCTCCGAGACCGACAGCACGCCCTGGTCGTCCAGCGGCAGATGACCGACCTGCCAGTGGCCGTCCTCCTCGACATGGAACATCAGCGGGACGGTGGCCGACGGATCAGCGCCATCGGTGCGACGCAGGGAGACGGTGCGTTCGCGGCCCTCGGCCAGGAACGCGGAGACCACCTCCCCCACGGAGGCCGGCACCTGCTCGGCGTCCGGCAGGGCCGAGACGATGAAGGAGTCCAGCTCGTCCTGCGTGAGCATCAGGATGGCCTCGTTGGCCTTGATCACGAAGGCCATGCGCATCGCATCGCCCTCGGCCAGCGCGATCCCCATCCAGCGATCGGCGGCGGTCAACGCGGTGGCGATCACCTGGCCCTCCTCGCCCAGCAGCCACTGGCCGTCGTCCGAGCGCTCCACCTTTCCCCGTGCCCGCAGGCCGGAGGTGACCGCGGCGGTCACGAACTCGCGGGCATCCTCCGGGGCGCTGCGCAGGCCGATCTGCTCCCGCGTGACCGCGCCCTGTGCGGTGGGGCGCAGGTTCAGCATGAAGTCGATCTCGTAGGCCGTGTAGATGGTGGGCTCGTCCTGAGCATCGACATCGACGGTGGTCTCGGTCATGGCTTCCCCTCGTGGTCTGCTCTCGCGCCGGGTGCGCGCAGGGCGTGCGTCGTCACCGGAAGCATGTCAGATGGGAGGTGCCGGATGCATCCCCGGCCGGGATCCTGCGGAGGGCCGGCCGAGGCGCGATCCGCCCGTTCCGGTCCCGCCCCATGCATGCGGCTCCCCACCCCCATCCGCCCCTCCTTGTCGGCCAGATCGGGGGTGACGCGCCTGTCCTCGACCTCCAGTCTGCAGCTCCTGGCCGTCGATCCGGACGGTGCGGCAGGTGAGCCTGGGTGCGAGACCGGAGCCGTCGGCCCGGCAGCCGCTACTCTGTCCCCACCCCATGACCCAGGAGCCCCGATGATCCTCACCCAGTCCTCCAAGTTGCGCGACGTCTGCTACGAGATCCGCGGGCCGGTCCCGGCGGAGGCCGCGCGCATGGAGGCTCAGGGCCACCAGATCCTCAAGCTCAACATCGGCAACCCCGCGCCGTTCGGCTTCGAGGCACCTGACGAGATCCTCGTGGACATGATCAAGAACCTGCCCACGGCCCAAGGGTACTCCGATTCGCGCGGCATTCCCGCGGCCCGGCGTGCCGTGGCGCAGTACTACCAGATGCGCGGCATGCCCGGCATCGAGCTGGACGACGTGTTCCTGGGCAACGGGGTCTCCGAGCTGATCCAGATGGTCTGCCAGGCGCTGGTGGACGACGGCGACGAGGTGCTGATCCCGCAGCCCGACTACCCGCTGTGGACCGCAGCCGTCTCCCTGGCCGGCGGGCGCGCTGTCCACTACCGCTGCGATGAGCAGGACAGCTGGTGGCCCGATGTCAGCGACATCGCCGACAGGGTCACCGAGCGCACGAAGGCCATCGTGGTGATCAACCCCAACAACCCCACTGGCGCTGTCTACCCCGAGCGGGTGCTGCGCGAGATCGTGGAGGTGGCCCGCAAGCACGGCCTGCTGATCCTGGCCGACGAGATCTACGACAAGATCCTCTATGACGATGCGGTGCACACCCCGATCGCGTCCCTGGCTCCGGACCTGCTGACGATCACCTTCAACGGGTTGTCCAAGGCGTACCGGGTGGCTGGGTTCCGGGCCGGCTGGATGACCCTGTACGGCCCCCAGGACGATGCCACCAGCTTCATCGAGGGACTCGAGGTGCTCTCCAACATGCGGCTGTGCCCCAATGTCCCGGCCCAGCACGTGGTGGCCACGGCACTGGGCGGCTACCAGTCCATCAACGACCTGGTGCTGCCGGGCGGCAGGCTGCGCGAACAGCGGGACGTGGCCTACGAGGGCCTCAGTGAGATCCCCGGGGTGAGCGTGGTCAAGGCCAAGGGCGCGCTGTACATGTTCCCGAAGCTGGACCTGGAGATGTACCGGATCGACAGCGACGAGGAGTTCGCCTACGACCTGCTGCGCTCGAAGAAGCTGCTGGTCAACCACGGCACCGGCTTCAACTACCCCGAGCCCGACCACCTGCGTCTGGTGACCCTCCCGCAGGCCGACGTGCTCGCCGACGCCGTGGACCGCATCGCCGACCACCTCGCCTCGATCCGCCGCTGAGGGCGCCCGGACGCTCCGTGGACGGGGAGGGTCAGAGCAGCAGGCCGATCGCCGACGCGAGCACGGCCAGCATCGGGAGCGCGCCCTGCTTCACGGCGGCGGCGCGGTGCGCGGGGGAGCTCAGCAGCAGCACGGTCGCAGCAACCTCCTGCGGACTCTGGTCGCCGAACACCTTCTGCGCCTGCGCCCCGCCCCAGGCGAGGGACTCCGGGCGGAAGATGACAACGTGGAGAGCGGCCGCGGCGAGGGCCAGGATCGAGCCGAGGGTGAGCATCGCGACCTCCGAGCTCGATTGGAATGATCGTTCCACTATAGTGGGCTGTGCCCGGCGCCGACAGCCCGGGCGAGGAACGACGACGAGCAGGCAGCGAGCAGGAGGGGGCATGGGACGACAGTCCGCCTTCGTGCGGGAGGACACCGTGCGCTCCGCCCGCGACGTGTTCTGGAGCGAAGGGTACGAGGGCGCCTCCATGGCGAGCCTCCAGCGGGCCACCGGACTGAACGCCAGCAGCATCTACCACGCCTTCGGCTCCAAGCGCGGTCTGTTCGACGCCGCGATCGAGGACTACCTCGAGCGCGTCGTCCGCCCCGGGCTCGCCCCGCTGCGCGCGCCCGAGGTCGCCCCCGATGCTCTCGAGCGCTACTTCCTCGCGGCCCGCGCGCTGTTCGCGGACCCGTCCGGCCGCACCCTCTCCGACGGATGCCTGCTGGTGAACACCGCCTGCTCCGGGCTCGCCCGAGACGACGGGATTGCCGAGGTCGTGCGCGCCTATCGCGCCGAGCTGCTCGCCGCCTTCACCCGCGGCGTGCAGGCCCGACGCCCCGACCAGTCGCCGCAGGAGCGCGCGCAGCTCGTCGAGACCTGCGTCGCGCTGCTGATCAGCGCGCTGGTCATGACCCGCGTGGACCGGGATGCGGCCACCGCCGCGATCGACTCCGCCCTCACCGCACTCCAGAACCAGGAGCAAGGACACCCATGAAGCCCCTCTACACCACCGAAGCCCTGGCCACCGGCGGCGGCCGCGACGGCCACGTCGATGTCGCCGAGTCGGATCTCGCCTTCGACCTCGCCGTCCCGACCGCTATGGGCGGCACCGGCGCCGGCGCCAACCCCGAGCAGCTCTTCGCCGCCGGGTACTCCGCCTGCTTCCACTCCGCCCTGCAGGCCGTCGCCCGGCAGCAGAAGGTCGCGATCGACGGCTCGAGCGTCGGCGCCCGCGTCACCATCGGCTCGGAGGAGTCCGGCGGCTTCTCGCTCGCCGTCGAGCTCGAGGTGGTCATCCCGGAGCTCGACCACGACACCGCCCAGGCGCTGGCCGACGCCGCGCACCAGGTGTGCCCGTACTCGAACGCCACCCGGGGCAACATCCCGGTGGTCGTCACCGTCACCGACGACTGACCGCCCCGC
>NZ_JAMBDS010000088.1:0-4131 GCF_025143785.1 Brachybacterium sp. p3-SID1565 | reverse complement strand
CCCCCCGGTCTCCAGCACACTACGGGTCAGGATCGCGTAGCGCAGCGCCCCCAGAGTCAGCGGCGCACCGGTGGCGGCGGCCTGCCCGTCGGGATCGAAGGGGATCGGGGCGCCGTCGGCAAGGGCGTGGCGCTGCTGGTCCTGGATGGCGCGGGCGCTGGCATCCAGGCGCCGCGACAGGGAGAGGATCTCCGGGACGGGCCCGGTGATGCGGACGGTGGCGGTGCCGTCATCGACCGGGGAGCCCTCCAGAGCGACCTCGCGCTGATCCTCCGGCCGTGGGGTGGTCTCACCTGCGTGGTGGAGCCAGGCCACCAGGACACGCAGTTCACGACGGAACCGCTGGACGGGGATCGAGGCCAGATCCCAGGCCGATACCCGCTGATCCACCTCCGCCAGCTGGGCGGGAGTGAACTCCCTAGTGGTGCGGAGGATCCGCTGGTGCCACTCCACCGGCAGGTCCCCGGCCTCCAGCCGGGCGAACAGGGCCGGCAGATGATGCACAGCAGTGTGGGCCTGGCGGATCAAGGTCGAAGCGTGGCTGGTGGTGGTGCGCAGGGCGACAGCGGCCACCACAGCGGACTCGGCCCGGTCATCGGCTGCTTCCTCGTCGTTCGCGGGCGCGATCCACAACGGTGCCAGCTCCCGCAGCATCCGGGCATGCTCACGGGACTGCTCACGCTGCAGGGCCAGCAACCGCACTGCGGTATCAGCCTCTACGGTGCCCGGCACCGCACCGCCCCGCTCAGCCACGCTCTGCGGGGTCAGGGGGTGACGGGCCCGCACCTGGTCCGCGGGCGGGACCGGGGGCTTGGGGGAGGTGATAGGGGCGTAGCGGGGGCGCGGGGCGCGTGGGGGCTCCTCGATCAACTCCCCGTTCTCGAACCGGAACGACGCCACCACACCCACCCCCTTTCTCTCCTGGCATCTCGTGGGTCCTGCTACTGGCTTCGATTGGCCGGTGACCAGGCCTTTTGATCTGGCACCTACTCTATGGACCCCCACCGACAAACCAAGCCCGGGCCCCCGCAATGGGGACAACCACCCCCAGGGGAGGAACCCCGACGACAGCCGCCGGAAGAGCCCCGCGAGAGCCGCCGAAGGAACCCCACCAGAGCCGCCGAAGGAACCCCGCTGCCTCCCCGCGCGCTGATGGTCAGGACCCGCCCGTAGAATCGCGGCATGACCACGCCTGAGACCGCCACCAGCACGCCCAGCACCACCGCCGACGCCACCTCTGCCGAGGCCGGCACCGTCTCCTCCCCCACCCACGCGTGGGGGATCGGCCTGGCCACCCTCGCCGCCGACGGCAGCACGCTGGATGCCTGGTACCCCTCCCCCCAGCTCGGCAAGGCTCCGCAGGATCCGCAGTCGCACCCGCTGCACGCCCAGCTCTCCGCCGCGGCGCAGGACGACGAGGTGCGCGGCACCACCCGCGAGGTCGTGGTACGGGCGATAGAGCTCGCCGCTCCCCCGGCCGACACCGCCGACGCCTACCTGCGCCTGCACCTTCTCTCCCATCGCCTGATCGAGCCCAACGTGCAGAGCCTGGACGGCGTGTTCGGGGTGCTCACCAACGTGGTGTGGACCTCCGAGGGCCCGTGTGCCGTGAGCGGCTTCGAGGAGACCCGCCTGCGGCTGATCGCCGCCGGTCGCACTCCCACCGTGTACAGCGTGGACAAGTTCCCCCGCATGGTCGACTACGTGGTCCCCGCCGGGGTGCGCATCGGCGACGCCGACCGCGTGCGGCTGGGTGCCCACCTGGCCGACGGCACCACCGTCATGCACGAGGGCTTCGTGAACTTCAATGCCGGCACCCTGGGCACCTCCATGATCGAGGGCCGCATCTCCCAGGGCGTGGTGGTCGACGACGGCTCCGACGTGGGCGGCGGCGCCTCCACCATGGGCACCCTGTCCGGCGGCGGCACCCAGCGGGTGCGCATCGGCAAGCGTTCCCTGGTGGGCGCTGAGGCCGGCGTCGGGATCGCGCTGGGCGACGACTGCGTGATCGAGGCCGGCCTGTACGTCACCGCGGGCACCAAGGTGGTGCTGGTGGGCGAGAAGGGCCAGTCCCCGGATGAGGCCGGCAGTGACACGGCGCAGGGCGAGGCCGGCAGCGACCATCCCCACGTGGTCAAGGCCCGTGAGCTCTCCGGTGTCCCGAACCTGCTGTTCCGCCGCAACTCGCTGACCGGCGCGGTGGAGGCGGTGGCCCGCCAGGGGCAGACGGTCGAGCTCAACTCGGCCCTGCACGCGAACTGACGTGGCCCGCGGTTCCCGCCGCGCCCCCGGGGGCCGCCGCACATCAGGTCGCGAACCGCGCCGCCGAAGGCGCCCCCTGGGGCGCCACCTGGTGCTGCCGTTGACGCTGGTGCTGCTGTTCGTCGGCATCGCGGGAGGTTCCTATGTGGCGCTGCAGCGCTACGGATCGCCGCTGGGCGAGGGCACCTGCACCGCGACGGGGCTGGGCACCAGCCACCGCTACACGGTGGACCGCGTCGCCAACGCCGCTCTGATCAGCGCGGTTGCGGTGGATCGCGGGCTGCCGCCCCGCGCGGCGTCGATCGCCCTGGCCACGGCGTACCAGGAATCCCAGCTGCGCAACATCGACTACGGGGACCGGGACTCCCTGGGCCTGTTCCAGCAGCGCCCCTCCCAGGGGTGGGGCACCGAGGAGCAGATCATGGACCCGGTGTACTCCACCAACGCGTTCTACGACGTGCTGGTGACCATCGACGGCTACGAGTCCGGGGACATCAACGACGTCGCCCAGGAGGTCCAGCGCAGCGGGTTCCCGCAGGCCTACCGCGACCACGAGACCGAGGGGCGGCTCTACGCCTCGGCCCTGACCGGGCAGAGCGGCCCGAACCTGCGCTGCACGCTGGCGCAGGCCCAGGGCACCTTCTCCCCCGAGGGCGTGCGCAGCGAGCTGAAGCGCCAGTTCCCTCGCCTCAGCGAGGCGGGCCGGGTCACCAGCACCCTGGCCGACGCCGGCACCGTGGCGCCGACGGTCCCCGCCGGGGCCGGTGCCACCGCGCTGGTGATCGACGTGGGTGGGGACGAATCGCTGGGATGGACCATGGCGAACTGGGCGGTGGCCCGCGCCGCCGAGGACGGCGTGGTGCAGGTGAGCTACCAGGGGCGCGTATGGGACCGCGCCGCGCGCGGCGAGGAGGCCGATGCCTGGGGGAACATCGACGGCGGGGACCCCGACCGCGTCGTGGTGCTGGTCAGTACGTCATGAACCCGCGGGCGCGGAACTGCTCGCGCACCCGCTCCACGGTCTCCTTCGAGGGGGGCTGGGCGTCCCGCAGCTTGTACTCCATGCCCAGCGCGTCCCACTTGTCCTGCCCCATGTTGTGGAAGGGCAGCACCTCGACACGCTCCACGACCTGCTTCCACGGGGCGATGTTCTCGGCGATCGCCTCGACGTTCTCCTCCGAGTCGGTCCAGCCGGGAACCACCACGAAGCGGATCCAGACGGTGGTGCCGCGAGCGGCCAGGCGATTGCCGAAATCGAGCGTGGGCTGCAGTGGCCGGCCGGTGAGTGCCTTGTAGGACTCCTCGGTGCCGCTCTTGACGTCCAGCAGCACCAGGTCCACGTTGTCGAGGAAGGCGTCGTCGGCCACCGCGCCCAGGTAGCCGGAGGTGTCGATCGCGGTGTGGACGCCCATCTCCTTGGCCGCCTGCAGCACGTTGCGGGCAAAGGCCGGCTGCATCAGCACCTCACCGCCGGACAGCGTGATGCCTCCGCCGGAGGAGGAGAACACGCGGCGGTACCGCTTGATGCGGCGCACCAGCTCCTCGAGCTGGACGTCCTGCCCGCGGCGCATCTCCATGGTGTCGGGGTTGTGGCAGTACACGCAGCGCAGCGGGCAGCCGGAGAAGAACACGGTCAGCCGAGTGCCGGGGCCGTCGACGGCGGTCACCAGCTCCCAGGAGTGGATCGAGGCCAGGCGGCCCTCGCGGATCGCGGCCAGCCGCTGGGAGCGTTCCAGCTCCGCTTCGGCCATGCCCTCGATCCCCGCGCCGGTGCGTCGGTTCTCGATCGGGGTGCCCAGTCGCAGGTCGATGCTCTCGCCCATGTCGCTCCGTTCCCTCGTCCGACCAGGTCCTCGGCCCCGGTCGGCA
>NZ_JAMBDS010000087.1:0-4640 GCF_025143785.1 Brachybacterium sp. p3-SID1565 | reverse complement strand
AAGGCCATGAACTCCACGACCCTGGAGATGGACAGCGCGTAGATGCCCACGACCACGGCCGCGGCCGCGCCCGCGTTCAGGCCCAGGATCCCGGGATCCGCCAGCGGGTTGCGAGTCATCCCCTGCATCGCGGCACCTGCTGCGGCCAGGGAGGCCCCGACGGCGATGCCGGCCAGGGTGCGGTCCACACGGGCGCGCACCACCACGTGGTCGGTGACGGCGGGGTCGAAGGCGGTCAGGGCCTGCCAGGCCGCGGAGGGATCCACGCTGCGGGCGCCGACCAGCACGGACAGTGCGGCCGCGGCCAGCACGGCGAGCACTCCGCCGGTGACCGCGAGCAGCGGCGTACGGCGCATCTCAGCCCTGGGCGGCCTGGACGGCGTCCAGCACCGAGGGCACGACGTTCTGGATCGCCCACGGCAGGCTGAGCGCGCTCGCGGCGGAGATCGAGAGGGTCTGGTGGTCGTCGGCGGTGAGCACCATGCTGCCGCGGGCCACGGCCGGGATCTGGGCGAACAGTGCGTGGTCCTGGAAGCTCTCCACGGTGGAGCCTGCTGCGGCCCAGGTGTAGAAGATGTCGGAGTCCAGCTCGTCGGCCCGCTCGGCGGACCACGAGAGCATGAAGGTGGACTCGTCCTGCGTGTTCTCGGTGACCACCGGGGCCTGCGTCATCCCGAGTGCGGTGAAGAACCGGGGGCGGGTGTCACCGGCGGTGTACAGGGTGATGGTGTCGTCGGTCAGGCCGAGCGTGCCGGCGATGAAGGTGGACTCCTGCACCTGGGGGTTCTCCTCCCCCACGGCGGCCAGCGCGCCGGTGACCTCGTCGATCACCTGCTGTGCCGCATCTGCGCGCCCGGTGGCCTGGCCGATCGCGGTGATCGCCTCCTGCCAGGAGGTGGTGTAGTTCGGGGCGATCGGGCCGATGGTGGGGGCGATGCGGCTCAGCTGCTCGTACTCGTCCTGGGTCAGCCCCGAGTAGGCGGCGATGATCAGATCGGGGGTGAGGGCGGCGATCTCGTCGGCGGGGATGCCGTCGGCCTCGGAGTAGGTGGTCGGGGCGCTCTGGCTTCCCCAGGCGGCGCCGAGCTCCTCGAGCTTCGCATCGGCCCAGTCGGTGGACTGGTTGTCGTTGCCGCCCCATTCGACGGCGGGCATCCCGACCGGCACGATGCCCAGCGCCAGCACGCTGTCCCCGTTGACCCAGGAGACCGTGGCGATGCGCTGCGGCTGGGCGGCGACCTCCGTCTGCCCGTACAGGTGAGTCACGGCGACGGGGAACGCGCCGGGATCGGCGGAGCCCTGCCCGGACCCCCCGTCGGAGGTGCCCGTACCGGCGCTGTCACCGTCCTGGCCGGTGGAGCCACAGGCGGAGAGCGCGGGCAGGGCGAGTGCGGTCAGGGCGAGGGTGCGGCGGGAGATCTTCACGCGGGGCCTTCCGGACAGAACCACCACGGCGGTGGTTAGGTAAGCCTCACCTTATTACGCAACGCCGTTGGTGCACAATTGATGTCCGGTGGGGCTGTCAGGCGTAGAAGATCCCCTGCGCCGCTCTGCCCTGCTGCAGGTAGCCGTTCATCTCGTCCTCGGGCACCATGCTCCCGCCGGTCGACCACACGATGTGATGGGCGCGGGCCATGGAGCGCGCGTCGAGCCCGCGCGCCTCGCGGTAGGCGGCGTCGGCCATCACTCGCCAGGGGCCGATCGCGCCCGCGGTCGCGGACGGCTCCACACGCCATCCGTGAGTCTCGTCCAGCACGCTCACCAGCGCGGCCATCCGCTCGTCGGCGACGGTGACGAAGCCGTCGATCATCCCGCCGATCTGCTCGCCCACCAACCGGGAGGGCCGTGCGACGGCCAGACCGTCGGCGATGGTGCTGCCGCTGAGGCCGATGTCCTGGACGCTCACCTCGCTGTGCAGGCCCGTGCGCACTCCCAGCACCATGGAGGGCGCCGATGTGGGCTCCATGAAGATGCAGTGGACGTGATCGCCGAACACCTGCTTCAGCCCGTACGTGACCCCTCCCGGTCCCCCTCCCACTCCGCAGGGCAGGTACACGAACAGCGGGGAGGACTCATCGATCGTCACCTCGAGGGCGGCGAGCTGACCGGCCAGACGGCGAGCGGCCACGGCATAGCCGGCGAAGAGGCTCAGGGAGGACTCGTCGTCCACGAAGTGGGTCAGGGGGTCGGCCCCGGCGGCGGTGCGCCCCGCCGCGACCGCGGCGCTGAAGTCCCCCGCGTGCTCGACGACCTCCACTCCCCTGCTGCGCAGCATGTCCTTCTTCCAGGGGCGCGCATCGGTGGACATGTGCACGGTGGCGCGAAGACCGAACTCGGCGGCGAGCAGCCCGATCGACAGCCCCAGGTTGCCGGTCGAGCCCACCGCGATGCCGTGCTGGTGCAGCGTCCTCGCCGTGGCAGGGTCCCTCAGCGCCCTCACACCCGCAGCACCCTCCGACCGGTGCCCATCGCTCCCGGCCGCACCGAGCTGCTCGGACTCGACGATGCCCTCCACCACCTGCAGCACCTCGTGGAAACCGCCGCGCGCCTTGATCGACCCGCTGACGGGCAGGGTGTCATCGCGCTTGACCCAGAGGGTCCCCGGGAGCTCGGCGCCGAGCAGCTCGCCCATCCGGGACTGCAGGGCGCCTGCTCTCTCCAGGGGCGACTCGATGATCCCGTCGGCCGCGCGGGTCTGCGGGAAGTGATCGGCGAACCAGGGCGCGAAGCGGCGGAAGCGCCGACGGGCATCCTCCACCAGTCCCGCGGGAAGCGAGCAGGCGCCCAGGGACTGTTCGGCCGGGTCCAGCTGCGGGCGGAGCCAGGAGGTCTCCTTCCCGGAGGCGAGGCGCGCCACCAGCGGGTCCTCGAGCTGGGGACCGGTCACGCCGTCGGCACGCATCACGCCTCGGCCGGGTCCTCAGGATCGGTCGCGTCGGCCGGGTCCTCCAGGCCGCCCACCCCCGCCTCCCGGTACAGGGCGATGAACTCGCGGGCCGTGTCCGGGCCGATCATCAGGCGCAGCACCGGGGAGACCTCGTAGTCGTCCCCCTGCTCGTCCAGCAGTCCGGCCCTCTGCACCTTGGCGATCGCGGCCCGCACCTCCTTGGCGAAGCCGGCCTCATCGGTCGAGGTGGTGCGTCGGTAGGCGGCCAGGGCCTGCTGGATCTCGGCCTCGGAGACCACGGTGCGCTGGCCTCGCGAGGACTGGGTGAGCAGCATCTGCCGCAGCACCAGCAGCAGCACAGAGTCCAGGCGGTTCATGCCGGTGAGGCGTCGCAGCAGCTTGGGCGCATCGGGATCGTCCTCGCTCTGGCGCACGAACGCGACCTGCGCGTCGTCGTCGATCACCAGCTCGAGGTACATGTCTGCCAGGCGCGCCTCGATGGCCACCCGGTCGCGCAGCACCTGGGCGTAGCGGCTGCTGTCGCGCCGCCCGTCCACGAAGGGGCCCTGGAGCAGCGCCACGAGCGCACGGCGCGACTCGTCCACCAGGGATCCTGCGGGCGCGGGCGCGTCCTGCTGCTCCGCGGTGGCGTCGTCGTCGGTGTAACGGTGCTCGATGCTGGTCACGAGAGCCCACCCTACCGGCGCGGGCGTCGGCCGATGGAGGGATCCGTACCGGCCCGGCACGTGTGGGGACCCCCCCTGGTGCTGCTCGCGGCGGCGGCTCCCGACCCGCTCGAAGACCAGTACCGGCCAAATCCTCCCCGCTGCGCGAGTTTTCTGGTGGAATCGGGAACGACAGCAGGACCCCGCGGCACCGTCAGGGCCGCGGACCCGGACGCAAGGAGACCGACATGGAATCATTATCGACAGGCGTCATCATCGCCATCGTGGTGGGCGTGCTGCTCCTGCTTCTGCTGATCGCACTCCTGGCCATGGCTGCTTCGAAGCGGAAGCGTGCCGAGGAGGAGCGTCAGCGCGAGCAGGATCGACGCCGTGCCGACGAACTGCGACAGCAGGCGGACAAGGATCGCACCGCCGCTGAGGAGCGGGACCTGCAGGCTCGCGAGTCCCAGATCGAGGCCGATCGCGCACGCCTCGACGCGGAGAAGAAGGCCAAGGCTGCCGAGCAGCAGCGCGTGGACGCCGACAAGCAGCGTCGTCACCTCGACGAGCAGCTCCAGGAGGCGGACCGCCTCGACCCCGGCGGCGCTTCTGACCGCCGAGGTGCGGGTGCCACCGGTGCAGGTGCCGCCGGCGCTGCGGCCGCCCATGACCGGGACCGGGACGGCATCCGCGATGACCATGACCGCCGCGACGATCGCGACGGCGTGGGGCGAGACCGGGACCACGATGGTGTGCGTGATGACCGCGAGCACCACGGTGACCGCGGCGACCTGCGCGACGGGCACCACGACGGATCCCACGCGGGCTCGCATGTCGAGCATCCCGGGCCGGACAGCAACCGCGATGCGGACGGAACGGTCCCCACGGGCTCGGAGCACGGCCGCCGTGCCGCGCGCGAGGACGGCCACCAGCAGCAGGGCCAGTTCCAGCAGGACGGCTACGGCGACGAGGGCCAGTTCCAGCAGCGCGACGGTGGCGCCGACGAGCGCGGCGACGTGATCCGGGAGGCCGACCAGCAGCACCGCCCCGAGGACGGCACCGACCGTCGGATCTGATCCGACCGCAGC
>NZ_JAMBDS010000086.1:0-4718 GCF_025143785.1 Brachybacterium sp. p3-SID1565 | reverse complement strand
ACACCCTCGGATGCCACGAGGAGACCGACTCACTGCTCCTGTCGTCTCCGACGAGCCCGTTCGTTCTCTTCTGGCTGCTATGGATCCTCATCAGCGCACCGGGCATCTGGTTCCGCTCGTGGGGGCGCACACTGTCGATCCTCATCGTCCTCCATGCCCTCCTCATCCTCGTCGCGGGATTCGGCCTGACGGGACTGTTCCTGGAGGAGAGCGGCACGCACCTGCGACCGCTCATGGTCGCAGCGACCATCCTCGGCAGCATCGCCGCGATGACGAGCGCGGTACTCGATCACCACCGGATCAAGACCGAAAGATCCGCCACACGCGCGGCTCCACGGACCGAGAGGCTGACAGAACCTCCTGAGAGTCGACGAGCATGACTGCGTCACCGAATCTCTTCACCCTCGAAGGAGGTGTCGTCTCCTGCGTCGAGTATGACTTCCCCCGCTTTATCCTCGCGACCGAGGACGGCTGGAACCTCACCATCGAGAGTGACTTGACGTTCTGCGCCGACGGCGCGGTCCTCCACACCCTCGACGAGGCTACGGATCACGATATCGCAATTCCCGACCGGCTCCGCGCGGGAATCAGGTGCCCCATCACCGGCTTTGTCATCGGCGACGACGACTCGCTGCACTTCGAATTGGCCGGTTGCACCGTGTGCGTCGCGCAAGATCCTGACTACGAAGCGTGGTCATTCATCGGGCCAGGCCATATGCTCGCCATGGCGCGCACTGGCTCCCGTGCAGTGCCGACTACACATTGAACCTAAACTCCACCGCATTCCGGTGATTGCGGAACCTTTGGCGCTAAGGCTGCCCCATGGCTGCCGGGGAGCGGGCTTCTAGGCCTCTGACCTGGGGGTTCAGGGGTGTCGCCGCCTCGCAGGCACTCCATCGACGGCTGCCGACCACGATAGCACCCGAGGTGACTGGCGGGCCGATGGAGAACTGGCTGGCGCAGGCTGTTGTACAGGCTGACCGTCACGCACGCCTACGCAGCTCTGCAAGCTGGAACTACAGGTTCGCCCTACCGCCAACGCGGCTCTTCGCGGTTCGTGGTGAATGACCCTGCTGTGGCGGGTATTCACGCTACGGTTCTCGCGGCGCTGGTCAGCAGGATACGCATCCGGTAGTTCTCGGCGTTGCGGAAGCCACGGCCAGTGCGTTTGATGTTCTTGATGCCGGTATTCGCGGCCTCGACTCGAGCGGTGGTCGCGCCGGTGACGATGAGGACCTCGATCGCGTCCCACCAGGTCACGACGGTGTCGTAGAGCTTGGTCGCCTCGGGCATATTCGCGATCTGCACGAAGTAGCCCATCCGCATCCGTTCCTCCCAGGCCTGAGCCAGGGTGTCGGTCGCCAATAGGCGACGGAGCTGCTCCTTGATGCCCCAGGCGGCGGAGAGCTCGTCGGTGGGGTCATCGGTGCGGAACACCCTCTCCAACCGCTCCCACGCCCGTGGAGTGAGGGTGTCAGCGCCGCGCAGCAGGAGCATCCGGTGCGCCCAGGCCGGGTCATCCTTGCGGCCGCGACGACCGTGATGGGTGCGGGCCAGGCGTTGCCGCACGGCGGCGACCATGTCGTTCCCGAGCTTGACGAGGTGGAACTTGTCGACCGAGACCGCAGCGCGGGGCAGGTAGGTCCGCAGTGCTTTGCGGAACGCGGCCGAGGGATCGATCGCGACGATCTCGATCCGCTCCCGCCAGAGCTCGGAGCGCTGGGCAAGCCAGTCACCGACGGCGGTGGAGTCCCGGCCGTCGACGACGCCGAGGACCTGTCCGGTGGTCAGGTCGACCAGGGTCGTCATCCATGGCTCGAACCGTCTCCAGGCACCTTCATCGGTGCGGAACCAGCGCACCGACCGGTAGCGGTGCTCATCGATGCCCAGGCGCGTCACTCGCACGTCCTCGGCGGCGGGGAGGACCACTGCGGCCGCCGCCAGCGCGGACTGGACCAGCCACCACGAGACGCCATGGGCCCGGGCGACCTCGGAGGCAGCCCGGCCCGAGGTGAGCACCGCGGAGACGACCTGATCCCGCAGCCGGGTCGTCGAACGCGCACGGTAAGGGACCTGATCGGTGGCTTCCCAGAACGTGCGCCGGGCGCAGGCCGGCTCGAGGCAGAACCAGCGCCGCTTGGCCCACACCACCTCCACCGCCCCGGCCACGGGGACGTCGCGCACCTTCTGGGACCGGCGGGAGTGGACCTTGGTCGCGAGCACCCCGCAGGACGGACAGCCCGGCGGCTCGATGGATTCGATCACCACTCGACGGCCTCCGTCGGGCAGGTCGATCGCGTCTGTGACGCGGTAATCGGGCAAGTTGAAGATCGTGCTCGCAGCATCACGCTGCGAACCAGTATTCTCGTGCACAGGCTCGTGGTCCTCTGAGGTGTGGATGTCTTGACAACACCCATCACAGCAGGACCACGGGCCGTTCTACGCCAGCGACGCGACGCTCTCCTTCACCACCAACCGCGAAGAGCCGCCAACGCTCGCCTGGTACGGGCACTCTCCGTCGTGGTTCCGCCAGTCGCACGCGTGGGGACCCTCATGGTGGTGCCAGCCGAAGTATCGACCAGCGTCTTCGGACCAGTGCTCACAGCGGATGACCTTCGGCGCGCGCTCGGCGTCATCAGTAGCCATGGGTCCATGATCCCACGCCGCATCGCCGGAACCGCCGGCGCAGGAGCGCCCCCAGGCTCCGCAACGACAGCGATCAGCAACGCTAGCGCTGATACGACGGGAGCGCCGGACTGATAGCGCTGGAGGGTCAGTGCCTAAACATATGATTGGGACAAGGTTACTCGCACCCGGCCTGCCGCCGCCGGCCGTCACTCAGGGAGGAGCAACGCCATGGCACGCGCACCCATCAACGGGGCCACACTGACTTGGGCGCGCTCCGTCATGCACCTGGATGCCCAGGACGTGGCCAGCGCCGCTGGCACGACCCTCGAACGGACACTTGCGTTTGAGTCTGGCGACGAGCAGCCGACCCTGAAGCAGCTAGAGAAGATTGCTAAGAAGTTGGACCGGACAATGGCCTTCTTCTTCGCTCCTCCGCCAACGTCCACGGACGTTCCACAGACCCCAGACTTTCGTGGGCGTGGAGCGGAACCCCTCCCACCCCTTCTGGCGCGCGAAATGCGCCGCGCGGAGCAGCACCGCGACACAGTGTTGGACCTCCAGGGAGCGCCGGAGCAGACAGCCCGAGTGGGTTCCATTAATTGGGACACGTACCGCAAGCGTGCCAGCGAGCTCCGTACCCATCTCGGTCTCCGCGAAGAGTTTGTCCCCCCCGAGAATGGCCAGAACCAGGTACTGAACTTTTGGCGAGGACTGCTGGAGCACCATGGCTACCTAGTGTTCCAGACGACCAAGGTGCCTCTCAGCACATTCCGAGGCCTGTCCATCCAGCACGATTCCTTGCCCGTTATCATCCTTAACGGATCCGATTCCAACAACGGCAAGGTGTTCACCCTCTTCCATGAGGTGGCACACCTTGCCAACAAAACCAGCGGGCTGTGCGATTTGGATGAGGACGTGAATGAAGAGGCCATCGCTAATGCGTTCGCAGCGAACTTCCTCATGCCCTACAAGCAGGTCACGGCGTTGGTACAGACCTTGGATGGAGAGCCCAGCGACCTAGCATCCAAGGTAGCGGCGCACTTCAAGGTCAGCTTTCTGGCCGCCGGCATCCGCCTCCGGACATTGAATGTAATTGACGACGACGATTTGGAATTCATCTGGCGGGAGAGTGACGCAGTCTGGGCCAAGAGCCGAGCGGACCAGAAGGCAAAGACCGGCGGGCCTGCCCCCTGGCGCGTGCGTTACCGAGACCTTGGCAGCACATATATCGGCACCGTAGCGCGTGCCGTGGAGGACTCCCGAGTTGACTGGATGGACGCCAGTTACCTCCTGAACGCGCGCATTCCCATGGTCAGACAGATGTTTGAGGAGTACTACCGGACTGAGGGGAGTAACCAGTGAGCTACACCCTCGATTCAAACATTCTCATTAACATGGAGCGGCTCTACCCCCGCGACATCTTCCCGACCCTATGGGCTTCAATCGAAGGCCTCGTGAGCCAAGGAGAGGCCTGCATCTGCGAAGCAGTCCTCCGCGAGTTGGAGCGAGGTGACGACGACCTCCACACCTGGGCAAAGAATCTTCACGGGTTCCTATGCGCAACGCATCAAGATGAGGTGTTGACAGTGGCCGCCATCACTCAGGCCCACCCCGAGTGGGTGAGCGGGACACAGAATGATGCCGACCCCTGGGTCATTGCCCATGGACTTCAAGAGCAACGGGTGGTGGTTACCGAGGAGAACCTAAAGGGACCCAATACCCCGGACCGGAACCAGAAGATCCCCAATGTTGCATTGGAACACGGGGTAGCGACCATGAAGTTCTTCGGATTCGTCAAGGCGCAAGGCTGGTCCTTCTAGCCGCTATGCAAGCCTGCGGCCGCCCGCTGCAGGTTTGCAATGGAGTAGTCCGAGTGTCGAGACCACGCTTTAACAGGCCACGTTTGCTGCCCGGTGGTACCTGACTTGGACCTCTCTGGGGTATCGACGCGGGTTTTGCGTGTATCGGTGCTGGTGAGCGCTTCGCAACTGCCTAGAGTGACACACTAAGCGGGTGGTGTTCCTGCGGAAGGTGAGGACGGCGTCGGGGGCGACGGCTGTGCAGATTGCTGAGCGGCGGAACTGAAGCGT
>NZ_JAMBDS010000085.1:0-4832 GCF_025143785.1 Brachybacterium sp. p3-SID1565 | reverse complement strand
TCCCACGAGCAGGCCCCTGCCCGCACTTCGCAGGCCGATGCCGCCGACGCGACTCTCAGTCGGCGCGAGGAGCGCACGCTGGAGGCCGCGCAGGCCCAGCGCAGGCATGCCCGAGCGCTCAGCACCCGCGATCTCGTCCTGTCCATCAGCGCCCCCATCGTGCTGGTGCTGCTGTGGGAGATCAGTGCCCGTGCCCTCATCATCGACCCGCGCTTCTTCCCGCCCCCCAGCCGGATCCTCACCGCCGGCATCGAGATGGCCCGCAGCGGCGAGCTGTGGATGCACACCGGCCCCACCCTGATGCGCCTGCTGGTGGGCGGGGGACTGGGTGCGATCAGCGGCATCGCCGTCGGACTGCTCATGGGCTCCTCCCGCGCCCTGAACGCAGCGCTGGGGCCGCTGTTCTCCGCGCTGTACCCGCTGCCCAAGATCGCGATCTTCCCGATCCTGCTGATGATCTTCGGTCCCACCGAGCTGCCCAAGATCATCGCCGTGTTCATCACGACGTTCTTCGTCATGCAGATCGCCGCGGTCTCCGGCGTGTGGGCGATCGACAAGAAGCTGCTGGAGGCCGGCACGGCCTACGGCGCCACCGGCTTCGACCGGTTCCGCTTCGTGGTGCTGCCCGGCGCGATGCCCTTCGTGTTCTCCGGGCTGCGCACAGCGACCGGCACCGCCGTGGTGGTGGTGACCGCCGTCGAGTTCACCGGAGCTTCCACCACCGGCCTGGGCTACCTGATCTGGAACTCCTGGCAGCTGTTCCTGCCGGAGAAGCTGTACGTGGGCCTGGTGGTGATCGGCATCATCGGCGCCGTGCTCACCTCGCTCATCGTCCACTCCGAGAAGCTGCTGCTGCCCTGGCGCCGCAGTCACTGACCCCGACCTATCCCCGCACTGCCGCACCCCCATTCCCCGCCCCGATGAAGGAGCACCCCATGCGACGCCGCACCATCCTCTCCCTCCTGCCCGCCGGAGCCGCGGGCCTCACCCTGGCCGCCTGCGGCCCCGCCGTCACCGGGGACTCCGGCAACGGCGGCGGCAACGGGGGCTCCGACGATGGTGGTGGCGGCGGTGCCGGCGGCACCGTGCGCGTGGGCCACCTGCCCTCGGCCCTGTTCACGCCGCTGTACGTGGCCGACGCCAAGGGCTTCTTCGAGGAGGAGGGCATCACCCTGGAGCTGGTGCCGCTGAAGTCCGGCCAGGACGGCATCCCCATGCTCTCGGGCGACCAGCTCGACGTGATGGTCGCCGGCTTCAGCGCCGGCA
Source organism: Brachybacterium sp. p3-SID1565 (assembly GCF_025143785.1). NCBI lineage: Bacteria > Bacillati > Actinomycetota > Actinomycetes > Micrococcales > Dermabacteraceae > Brachybacterium > Brachybacterium sp. p3-SID1565. Next base: position 3,566 of record NZ_JAMBDS010000085.1, on the reverse strand, counting down.
TGTTCAATGCCCTCAACCAGGGCCTGGAGTTCAAGATCGTGGGCTCCATGGGCATCTCCCCGGGCGATCCGAAGAACTCGCCCACCGCTCTGGAGGTGCGCCAGGAGCTGATCGACGACGGCTCCGTCAGCTCCGTCGCGGACCTCGAGGGCCGCAAGATCGCGGTGGCCGGCGGCCCCGGCGCCACCGGCGGCTACCTGCTCGCGGCGATGCTCGAGGAGGGCGGCCTCACCCTGAACGACGTGGAGGTCGTGAACCTCTCCACCCCCGACCAGGAGCCGGCCCTGACCAACGGCTCGGTCGACGCCGCCACCCCGTCGGCCCCCTTCTCCACCTCCATCGAGGAGGCCGGAGTGGGATCCCCGCTCGCTGTGCCCGCGAAGGGCGTGACCGGCACCGGTGTCACCTATTCCGAGACCTTCATCGGATCGGACCTCGCCCAGCCCTTCTTCACCGCTCTCACCAAGGGCGCGCAGGAGCTCTCCGACGACGGCCAGCAGTCCGACGAGGTCTACCAGATCCTCGCCGACACCCTGGGGCAGGACATCGAGGTGCTGAAGGCCTCCCCGATGTACTCCTACCTGCCGGACCTCGCGCCGCAGCCCGACCAGCTGGAGAACATGCAGCAGGTGTGGATCGAGGCCGGGCAGATCACCTCCAGCGAGCCGCTGGACGTGTCCACCATCGTCGATGCGAGCTTCGCCGAGGGCAGCGGCGCCTGAGCGCACCCCCGCTGCTGTGTGAGCTGCGACATCACCGCGAGGCTCGCCGGCCGCGAATATGTCGCTGGATGAACGCGCGCTACCGGCCGGGGAGCACCCGATGATTCACTACCGTGGTGATCACTCTGGACGGCCTCACCAAGGTCTTCCCCGCGCCCAGCGGGGGAGACCCCGTCGTCGCGCTGGGCGGGATCGACCTGCACATCGGGAAGGGATCGATCCACGGCATCGTGGGTCGCTCAGGGGCCGGGAAGTCCACCCTGATCCGCTGCCTGACCGGACTGGAGAAGCCCACCTCGGGCCGCGTGGAGATCGACGGCACGGACATCGCCGCGCTGGAAGGGGCCGCCCTGCGCGCGGCTCGACGCGAAATCGGCATGGTGTTCCAGCAGGCCAACCTGCTGGACTCCCGCACCGCCGCCAAGAACATCGCGCACCCGCTGGAGATCATCGGGATGCCCGCCGCGCGCCGTGCCGAGCGCGTCGCCGAGCTGGTCTCCCTGGTGGGCCTGGAGGGCCGCGAGAACAATCACCCCGCCCAGCTCTCCGGCGGGCAGATCCAGCGGGTGGGCATCGCCCGCGGCCTCGCCGCCGAGCCCAAGGTGCTGCTGTGCGATGAGCCCACCAGCGCCCTGGACCCCTCGACCACCCGGCAGATCCTCCAGCTGATCCGCGACCTGCGCTCACGGCTGGGCATCACGGTGGTGATCATCACCCACGAGATGAGCGTGGTGCGGGAGGTGTGCGACGAGGTGACGCTGCTGGAGAACGGCACGGTGGCGCAGTCCGGGAGCCTGCTGGAGGTGGCCAGCGACCCCACCGGCCCGCTGGCCTCGGAGCTGATCCCCCTGCCTCCTGCCCCCACCGGTGTGGACGACGTGATGGTGGACTGCGACTACGGGGGCAACTCCCGGATGCGCACCACGCAGGACCTCATCGACCTTGCCGCCACCTACGGCACCCGCGCCACCATCGTGGCCGGCACCATCGAGACCATCGCCGGCGTGCAGGTGGGGCGCGTGCAGCTGGCCCTGCACAACCACGACGGCACACCGATCACCCGGCCCGGGCTGCAGCAGTTCCTGACCGATCTGCGCGAGGCCGGCGTGGTGGCGACGGAGGCACGCCGATGACCGAGATCCTCACCAACCCGGTGTTCACCACCTGGGACTCGAACTTCAGCCTGTGGTCCAACACCCTGATCACCCTGTACATGACCGCCGGGACGATGCTGCTGAGCACCCTGGTGGGGGTACCGCTGGGGGTCGCCCTGTTCGAGACCTCCCGCTCGCCCCACGGCCTCACCCGCTGGATCAACCGTGTGGTGGGCTTCGCCGTGAACGTGGGCCGCTCCTTCCCGTTCATCATCCTGATCATCGCCCTGATCCCCGTGACGCGCTTCGTGGTGGGCCGTGTGACCGGCCCCAATGCCGCCATGTTCGCCCTGACCATCTCGGCGATCCCGTTCCTTGCCCGGCTGATCGAGATCAACCTGCAGGAGGTCGCCGCCGGGAAGATCGAGGCGGTGCGGATGATGGGCGCCACCCGCTTCCAGGTGATCCGCCAGGTGCTGCTGCCCGAGGCGCTGCCCGGCATCATCGGGTCCCTCACCACCACCGCGATCGCCGTGATCGGCTACACCGCCATGGCCGGCGCCGTCGGCGGGAAGGGCCTGGGCGACCTCGCCATACGCATGGGCTACCAGAGCTACGACAACGTGGTGATGATCGCGACCGTGGTGATTCTGGTGCTGATCGTGATCGCCCTGCAGAGCGCGGGCACGGCACTGGCGCGCGCCGTCGACCACCGTGCCGTGAGCCGGTGACGACATGACGGCGACGACATGAAGCGGTGACCCGACAGGGCCCTGCCCCGCCCGCCCGACCTGCACGCCCCACCCGACCCGTACGCCCCACCCCCCGCACGACCTGAGCGCTCCCGCCCCTCGCGCAGAGCGCACCCCGACCCCGACACACCCCACACAGGAGGACCCCATGACCCGCATCGACCGCCGCACCCTGTTCGCCTCCTCGGCCGGCCTGGCAGCGCTGACCCTCTCCGCCTGCGGGGCGGGAGGCACCAGCTCCGACGGACCCACGGAGGAGGGCGGCGTCACCACCATCACCATCGGCGCCTCCCCGAAGCCCCACGCCGAGATCCTCCAGTACGTCCAGGACAACCTGGCCGTCGATGCCGGGCTCGAGCTGTCGATCACCCCGTACACCGACTACCAGATCCCCAACCAGGCCCTGAACGACGGCGAGATCGACGCCAACTTCTACCAGACCCCCAACTTCCTCGAGCAGCAGGTCGAGGAGAAGGGCTACGAGTTCCACGCCTTCGAGGGCGTGCACATCGAGCCGATGGGCCTGTACTCCGAGTCGCTGAGCTCGCTGGACGACATCTCCGACGGCGCCGAGGTGGCCGTGGCCAACGACCCCGCCAACACCGGCCGCGGCCTGGCCCTGTTCGAGTCCGCCGGGCTGATCACCCTGACCGAGGGCGTGGACATCGTCTCCGCCACCCCCGCCGACATCGCCGAGAACCCCAAGAACCTGCGCTTCACCACCCTGGAGGCGGCACAGATCCCCCGCTCCCTGGGTGACTTCGCCGTCGGTGCCGTCAACGGCAACTACGCCCTGGAGGCCGGGCTCAACCCGAAGGAGGAGGCCCTGTTCCTCGAGCCGGGGGAGGACAGCCCCTACGCGAACCTCGTGGTGGTGCGCGAGGCCGACAAGGACAACGAGGCCCTGGTGAAGCTCGATGAGCTGCTGCACTCCGAGGAGGTCAAGCAGTTCATCCTGGACACCTACACCGACGGCTCCGTCATCCCCGCCTTCTGAC
>NZ_JAMBDS010000084.1:0-5131 GCF_025143785.1 Brachybacterium sp. p3-SID1565 | reverse complement strand
GTGCGCGTGTTGCTTGATATCTCAATAGCGTGTCTGTTTGTTGATGCCAATATTTTGATTGGCATTTTTCGGATGATTAGCAGAATTATTTTTGCTGGTTGTTTGTTTGAATGCTGGGATTTTCTATGTTTTCATGGAGAGTTTGATCCTGGCTCAGGACGAACGCTGGCGGCGTGCTTAACACATGCAAGTCGAACGATGACGACAGGGCTTGCCTTGTCTGATTAGTGGCGAACGGGTGAGTAACACGTGAGTAACCTGCCCCCCTCTTCGGGATAACCTCGGGAAATCGGGGCTAATACCGGATATGACTTCGCACCGCATGGTGTGTTGTGGAAAGTTTTTCGGTGGGGGATGGACTCGCGGCCTATCAGTTTGTTGGTGAGGTAATGGCTCACCAAGGCGATGACGGGTAGCCGGCCTGAGAGGGCGACCGGCCACACTGGGACTGAGACACGGCCCAGACTCCTACGGGAGGCAGCAGTGGGGAATATTGCACAATGGGCGAAAGCCTGATGCAGCGACGCCGCGTGGGGGATGACGGCCTTCGGGTTGTAAACCTCTTTCAGCAGGGAAGAAGCGAGAGTGACGGTACCTGCAGAAGAAGCGCCGGCTAACTACGTGCCAGCAGCCGCGGTAATACGTAGGGCGCAAGCGTTGTCCGGAATTATTGGGCGTAAAGAGCTTGTAGGTGGCTTGTCGCGTCTGCCGTGAAAACCCGAGGCTCAACCTCGGGCGTGCGGTGGGTACGGGCAGGCTAGAGTGTGGTAGGGGAGACTGGAACTCCTGGTGTAGCGGTGATATGCGCAGATATCAGGAAGAACACCGATGGCGAAGGCAGGTCTCTGGGCCATTACTGACACTGAGAAGCGAAAGCATGGGGAGCGAACAGGATTAGATACCCTGGTAGTCCATGCCGTAAACGTTGGGCACTAGGTGTGGGGAACATTCCACGTTTTCCGCGCCGTAGCTAACGCATTAAGTGCCCCGCCTGGGGAGTACGGCCGCAAGGCTAAAACTCAAAGGAATTGACGGGGGCCCGCACAAGCGGCGGAGCATGCGGATTAATTCGATGCAACGCGAAGAACCTTACCAAGGCTTGACATGCACCGGACGGCTCCAGAGATGGGGTTTTCTTCGGACTGGTGCACAGGTGGTGCATGGTTGTCGTCAGCTCGTGTCGTGAGATGTTGGGTTAAGTCCCGCAACGAGCGCAACCCTCGTTCCATGTTGCCAGCGCGTTATGGCGGGGACTCATGGGAGACTGCCGGGGTCAACTCGGAGGAAGGTGGGGACGACGTCAAATCATCATGCCCCTTATGTCTTGGGCTTCACGCATGCTACAATGGTCGGTACAATGGGTTGCGAAACTGTGAGGTGGAGCGAATCCCAAAAAGCCGGTCTCAGTTCGGATTGGGGTCTGCAACTCGACCCCATGAAGTCGGAGTCGCTAGTAATCGCAGATCAGCAACGCTGCGGTGAATACGTTCCCGGGCCTTGTACACACCGCCCGTCAAGTCACGAAAGTCGGTAACACCCGAAGCCAGTGGCCCATCCTCGTGAGGGAGCTGTCGAAGGTGGGATTGGCGATTGGGACTAAGTCGTAACAAGGTAGCCGTACCGGAAGGTGCGGCTGGATCACCTCCTTTCTAAGGAGCATCACCATTAATGGTGGCCATCTGCCTGCCCGCGTGTGGTGGGGGTGGTTGCTCATGGGTGGAACATCAACGGATGGGCGCTTCATCATCGGGTGCTGCTCGCTAGTACGGTCCTTCGGGGCGTGGAACGTGGGTTGCCTGGTGGTTCGAGGTGGAGACACGCTATTGGGTTGTGAGGCTGCACGCGGCCCCTGGGTTCGCTCGGGGGTGTGTGGCTGGTCCTCCCTGGTTCTTCTGCTGCGGTTGTGGTGGAGGTGCTGGTGTGGGGTTGTTTCTTGAGAACTGCATAGTGGACGCGAGCATCTTGTAAGCAATTTATTTTAGTGTCTTTGTAGTGTTTGCCAAGTCTTTAAGGGCGTACGGTGGATGCCTGGGCACGAGGAGCCGATGAAGGACGTAGGAGTCTGCGATAAGCCTCGGGGAGGTGACAACCGACCTGTGATCCGAGGATGTCCGAATGGGGAAACCCACCGCGAGTCATGTCGCGGTACCTGCCACTGAATGTATAGGTGGTGTGGAGGGAACGCGGGGAAGTGAAACATCTCAGTACCCGCAGGAAGAGAAAACAAATAGTGATTCCGTGAGTAGTGGCGAGCGAAAGCGGAGGTGGCTAAACCTGTTCTGTGTGATACCCGGCAGGGGTTGCAGGGCGGGGGTTGTGGGACGTATCGGGGTTGTCTGCCGGCAGCCCGACGTGGACGTGCATTGGTAGTCGAAGTCGTGGTGAGTGCGACGGCGTAGAGGGTGTGACCCCCGTAGACGAAACTGTTGTGCGGCGTGATGCTGTTCCCGAGTAGCACCGGGCCCGTGAAATCCGGTGTGAATCTGCCAGGACCACCTGGTAAGCCTGAATACTACCTCGTGACCGATAGCGGACAAGTACCGTGAGGGAAAGGTGAAAAGCACCCCGGGAGGGGAGTGAAATAGTACCTGAAACCGTGCGCTTACAATCCGTCGGAGCCTTACGGGGTGACGGCGTGCCTTTTGAAGAATGAGCCTGCGAGTTAGTGGTCGGTGGCGAGGTTAACCCGTGTGGGGTAGCCGTAGCGAAAGCGAGTCTGAAACGGGGCGTTCAGTCGCCGGCTCTAGACCCGAAGCGAAGTGATCTATCCATGGGCAGTGTGAAGCGCGGGTAAGACCGCGTGGAGGCGCGAACCCACTTCAGTTGAAAATGGAGGGGATGACCTGTGGATAGGGGTGAAAGGCCAATCAAACTTCGTGATAGCTGGTTCTCCCCGAAATGCATTTAGGTGCAGCGTTGCGTGTTTCGTGCCGGAGGTAGAGCACTGGATAGGCGATGGGCCCCACCGGGTTACTGACCTTAGCCAAACTCCGAATGCCGGTACGTGAGAGCGCAGCAGTGAGACTGTGGGGGATAAGCTTCATAGTCGAGAGGGAAACAGCCCAGAACATCAGCTAAGGCCCCTAAGCGTGTGCTAAGTGGAAAAGGATGTGGAGTTGCTGAGACAACCAGGAGGTTGGCTTAGAAGCAGCCACCCTTGAAAGAGTGCGTAATAGCTCACTGGTCAAGTGATTCTGCGCCGACAATGTAGCGGGGCTCAAGTACACCGCCGAAGCTGTGTCACTCCACGTTGTGTGGGGTGGGTAGGGGAGCGTCGTGCAGACTGCGAAGCCGCGGGGTGACCCAGTGGTGGAGGCTGCACGAGTGAGAATGCAGGCATGAGTAGCGAAAGACGGGTGAGAAACCCGTCCGCCGATTGATCAAGGGTTCCAGGGCCAGGTTAATCCGCCCTGGGTTAGTCGGGACCTAAGGCGAGGCCGACAGGCGTAGTCGATGGACATCGGGTTGATATTCCCGAACCGATCGTAGGAGGACCCATACCGAGGCATCTGATGCTAACCACCCGAGCTTGCCTCGTGCCCTTCGGGGTGCGTGCGTGAGTGAGGCTGGGAACCAAGGGTGTAGTAGGTCAGCGCGAGGGATGACGCAGAGAGGTAGCTTCCGCGGACTTAATGGAATAGTCCGTCTAAGCGAGCAGCCCGGTCACGGTAATGCGTGGCCATGTGGGTGAGACGTGATGGGGATCCCGTATGGGCGTAGGTGAGTGATCCTGTACTGCCGAGAAAAGTTCCAGCGTGACGAATACGGTCGCCCGTACCCTAAACCGACTCAGGTGATCAGGTAGAGAATACCGAGGCGTTCGAGAGAATCGTGGTTAAGGAACTCGGCAAAATGCCCCCGTAACTTCGGGAGAAGGGGGGCCTGAGAGGTGAGAGCCTCGAGGGCCGCAGAGACCAGGGAGAAGCGACTGTTTACTAAAAACACAGGTCCGTGCGAAGTCGTAAGACGCTGTATACGGACTGACGCCTGCCCGGTGCTGGAAGGTTAAGAGGACGGGTCAGCTCTTCGGAGCGAAGCTCAGAATTTAAGCCCCAGTAAACGGCGGTGGTAACTATAACCATCCTAAGGTAGCGAAATTCCTTGTCGGGTAAGTTCCGACCTGCACGAATGGCGTAACGACTTCTCCACTGTCTCAACCGCGAACTCGGCGAAATTGCATTACGAGTAAAGATGCTCGTTACGCGCAGCAGGACGGAAAGACCCCGGGACCTTTACTATAGTTTGGTATTGGTGTTCGGGACGGCTTGTGTAGGATAGGTGGGAGACTGGGAAGCATTCACGCCAGTGAATGTGGAGTCGCTGTTGAAATACCACTCTGGTCGTTCTGGATTCCTAACCTCGGTCCGTGATCCGGATCAGGGACAGTGCCTGATGGGTAGTTTAACTGGGGCGGTTGCCTCCTAAAGAGTAACGGAGGCGCTCAAAGGTTCCCTCAGCCTGGTTGGCAATCAGGTGTTGAGTGTAAGTGCACAAGGGAGCTTGACTGCGAGACAGACATGTCGGGCAGGTGCGAAAGCAGGAACTAGTGATCCGGCACCTCATTGTGGAATGGGTGTCGCTCAACGGATAAAAGGTACCCCGGGGATAACAGGCTGATCTTGCCCAAGAGCTCATATCGACGGCATGGTTTGGCACCTCGATGTCGGCTCGTCGCATCCTGGGGCTGGAGTTGGTCCCAAGGGTTAGGCTGTTCGCCTATTAAAGCGGTACGCGAGCTGGGTTTAGAACGTCGTGAGACAGTTCGGTCCCTATCCGCTGCGCGCGTTGGATATTTGAGAAGGCCTGTCCCTAGTACGAGAGGACCGGGATGGACTGACCTCTGGTGTGCCAGTTGTTCTGCCAAGGGCATGGCTGGTTGGCTACGTCGGGAAGGGATAACCGCTGAAAGCATCTAAGCGGGAAGCCTGCTTCAAGATTAGATATCCGTGCACCCTTGTGGTGTGGGAGGCCCCCAGTAGACGACTGGGTTGATAGGCCAGATGTGGAAGCGCGGTAACGTGTGGAGCTGACTGGTACTAATGGCTGATGACTTACTCAAACACTGTCACTGATTGTGTTGTTTGCGTGTGTGTTCGCGTCCACTGTGTGGTTCTTGAGGAACAACCACTGC
>NZ_JAMBDS010000083.1:0-6412 GCF_025143785.1 Brachybacterium sp. p3-SID1565 | reverse complement strand
CCCCCGTTGGTCGTGGCCGTGGTGCTCGGCACGCTTGGGTGCGACGTCGCCGATCCTCCGCCATTCGCTCCGGCCGAACCGCCGACCGCCACGGCACCGCTGAACTGCGGGTACCCGGACGAGGTCAGCGCCGAGCCCCCACCGCCACCGCCACCCCCTGCCACGACCAGCACCTCCGTGCCGATCACGATGGCCGAGGACCCACCCCCTGATCCACTCACGTTGTTGTTGGTCGCCTCCCCGGCGGACTCCGCACTGAAGATCACGTCGCCGCCCTTGCCATATCCTCCACCGCCGGTTGCGTTCGGGGGCACGCGAACGCCCGTGGTCGTCGGTCGCACCCCTCCTGCGCCGACCGTCCAGGACAGGACCTCGCCCGGCGTCACCGCCAGGTCACCGGTGATACGGGTCCCGGCGCCTCCAGTACTGCCGTTGGCGGCGCCTCCACCCCCGCCGCCGACCACGGTCACACAGATCCGCGTCACCCCGGCGGGGACCCTCCAGGTCCCGGTGGTCGGATCCGACCCGGAGCGGGGGCTCGTGGCCGTGAACGTCCGCGACGGGCATTGGAAGGGCGAGGCGGCGACAGCGGGGGCGGAGACTGCCACGGCTGCGGCCGGCACCGCCCATGCCGCCGTGCGGGCCAGTCTCCGTCGGGAAATGGGCTGGTGTGGTGTGGTCATCGATGCCTGGTGCCTTTCTGGCTGCGAGTTCCGAGGCTCACGGGCTCGGTGGTCTTGATCAAGTATAGGCGCCGTCGAGTCCGGCCAGGAGGCCCCGATCGCAGGCTCCGCCCCTATCCAGCCGCAAGAGGACCGCAGGTGACAGGGTCAAGCCTCCGTCGAGGTCACGCGCACGCTCTCGTGCTTGGCGGAGATGACGCCGGGGGCGTACTCCCGCCAGTCCTCGTCGATCTCGAGGCCGAGCGCACGGGCGAGGTAGTAGCGGGGGACGTCGGCCCCGGCGAGGTGCACGAAGGGGTAGCCGCCGCCGAAGCGGGGGTTGATGTCGATGACGGAGGGCTCGCCGCCCTCGGCGAGGAACATGTCCGTGTCGATGAGTCCGGTGAGCTGCGCGCGGGCGATCTTCTCGGCGTTGGCGACGAAGGGTGCGGGATCCACGGAGGCGGCCTTGTCGGTCTCGCCGGCGCGCATGCGCACCTTGCGGCGGGCGAGCACGGCCCGCAGCTCGCCGGGCTCGCGCAGATCACCCACGATGTCCACGCCGTGCTCGAGCCCGGGCAGACAGGGCTGGACCACGACATCCTGGCCGCTGGGGGCTGAGCCGTCGGCCGGGGCGGGGGCGGAGTCGATCGCTGCGTCGATCGCGGCGCGGACCCCGTCGGCCGGGACCAGCGCGAGCCCGGAGGAGCCGCTGCCGAGGCGGTGCTTGACCACGAGGCTCTCGGAGGCGGCGGGGATCTCGGCGATGCCGGCCTCGTCGTCGCCGGTGACGGTGCGCGGGGTGGGCATCCCGATGCCCTCGAGCAGCTGGGCCATGCGGAGCTTGTCGGCGCAGCCGAGCTGCCAGGCGCGGTCGACGCCGGGCACGAGGATGCCGCGCTCGCGCATCCGATCGGCGAGGTCGGTGGCGACATGGAGGTGCATGAGCTCGTAGTCGTTCGACAAGGTCGACGAAGAAGCCATTCCACGCAGCTCCGGTCTCGCTGGTCGCGACCCGCATGCCGAGCACTTCGCGGTGCCCGTCGCCATTGGCGCCGGTGGCTAGGAGGACGACAGCGTTGATCACGCGGCCACCTTCACGGGCCTTCATGGTCAGCACGTCGGCGGAGACGAAGGTGCAGGGCCCGGCCTCGTCCAGCGGCCGGTGGTGGAACTGCTCGACGTGCTCGTCCAGATCTGCTGCCATCCTGCTGACCTGCGACATCGAGAGACTGTTGATGCCCAGGGGTTAGACGAGCTCGTCCATGCGACGCGTGGAGACACCTGCGAGATAGCAGTCCGCGACGACCGTGATCAGGGCACGCGCTGCACGACCTGCAGTTCACCGCCCGCACCGCGCTCGGCGGTACGAGCGCGCCAGGTGCGGTGCTACTGGGGGCCGACGGCCAGCTCGCCGGCGGCCCCGTCAACGACGGCAGAGCGGTGATCGAGTTCGTGCAGGAGATCTGCGAGCAGCCGGCGGAGGCGGGCGCCGGAAACGCGCGGGAAACGCCACCCCACGCGTAACCCCCGAAATCGAGGGTCACGCCGGGGGAGTCAACGCGGCGTGTTCTTACCGACGGAGCCGCGAGCAACCTAGAGATTCAGCAGACCCGACGGGGAACCACCGTCCAGCAGGGCGACGTGCAGAGCGGCGACGTCGAATCTACCGCGCTCGATCGCGGTGTACTCCGCTGGCGGCACGAAGCTCGACTCGGCGGCTTCGTTCTGTGCATTCACCGTCAACGCGAGTACACCGCCGTCACCGAAAGCACTGAAGAGCACGTCGAGGAGCTGGTTCACCCCGTCGAGAGCCGTGTCGAGAACACCGTCACGACTGAATGCTAGGTCCACCGCACCCTCGACGACGCCGACGATTCCACCGACGAGAGTCGAGAGGACATCGTTTGCCGGCGTCACCGGCTGCCAGCCCAGCCGGAAGACCTCGATCGCCACGGCAGATCCGTCCACCACTTCGGCGAGCGTTCCCTGAATAGTCACCCCCAGGAGCGCCACGCGGATGGTGAATCGGCCCGGGTTCTCTGCCGCTACTTTGCGGGTTCGGGCTCTGGGGTGAGGGCCTCGTAGTGGAGCACTTCGGACTCTACTCGCGGGTTTTGTCCTCGACCAGGGCGTCTGCGACGGTGCGCTCAGCGATGCGGGCCGGGCGCTTCCAGGCCCGGTAGGTCCGTGCAGCGATCGCAAGGCCCTGCTGGCTCAGGACGCGAAGGATCGGCTCGACTGCGTAGCCCTCGGCTCTCATCTCGTTCGATGAACGCCAGGATCAGCGGTTGCGGGGTGGGGGCACCTCCCGCTTGCGCGGGACGAGCTCCCCCGCGAAGAAAATTGAAGCCCGGCGAAGAATCTCGTTGTCCTCGCGCAGCCGTCGGTTCTCGGCCTTCAGTCGTTTGACCTCGGCGGACTCCTCGCTCGTGATCCCGGGGCGGGTTCCGTCGTCGACCTCGGCCTGCGCGAGCCAGCGCCGTACTGACTCCCGCGAGACGCCTTCTTGCCGAGCGACCGCGGTGACTGCGGCGGTCAGAGTGGGGTACTCCTGCTGGTCTTCCCTGACGAGCCGCACGCACCTCACGCGCAGCTGGGAATCGATCTTCCACGGCTGCCTGTCCATCCTTCCCGACTCAAACAGCAGCGGCATCAAACCTGGGCCGATTCAAGTAGGTGGTGGTATATGCGGTGTAACCGTTGATGGGGCGCGCGGTGCTGTACGACGCCGGGATCGTCCACGTCTGGTCAGTTCCGACCTGCCCCCACTTGAGGCCCGCATATGCCGCAGCGGGGAGGTAGAGCGTGGAGCGTGCCGCGGTGGGATTCGGGGTGGCCGGGACATTCTCCATCCAGATGCCCGCCGTCGGGTAAGCAGCGCTGCCGTTGATGGTGATGGTCTGCGTACGACCCGAGGGGCCACTGCCCGTGATGGACGACACGGCGAGGATGCCTCCCAAGAGAGGCGTTGGCGAGGCAGCGACCGCGGGCGCTGCAACAGCCACAGCGGCCGCAGGAGCAACCCAGGCCGCGCCCCGCAGCAGGTGCCGACGGATGGGATGGGATCGGAGCCGGTCATTGGCGCCCTCCTGGTGTTGATGGCTCCTCACGGGCACGGCGTGCGGACTCGACCCACACCCGGCTCGGAAATGGGACGTACTAAACGGTAGCGAAGGTACGATTCAACCTAAACCGGCGCAACGGTCACGCGGCCCTGTTCAGTCGTTGTGTCACACCGCACGGCGCGCTACGTCCGGATTAGGTCGATTTGCGCGTTCCCGCAGTGAGTCAACGGAGCAACCGTCCGAGCAGCGCTCGCTTCGCCCCGCGATACGGCGGGATGACCAGCCGGAGCGTGTCGGGTCGCAGCGGTTTCTTCACGACGGGCTTGGCATGGGTGAACACCTGGAGGCTCGTGCGGCCGTGGTACTTCCCCGTGCCGGACTCCCCCACCCCGCCGAAGGGCATGGTCTGGGAGCCGAGGTGGGCGAGGGTGTGGCTGAGAGCGAGGGAACCGGAAGAGGTCTCGGCGATGAATCGCTCCTCGATGTCGGGCCGGGGGCTGAACGCGTAGGCGGTCAGCGGCTTCTCGTCTCCGTTGATGCGGGCGATCGCCTCGTCGGGACCGGAGACTTCGAGCAGCGGGAGCACGGGGCCGAAGATCTCCTCCCCCATCACCGGGTCGTCCCAGTCCACGCCGGTCATGATCGTGGGCGGGAGGTACCGGGCCTCGCGGTCGGCCCCGGTGGTCCCGCCGAGCACGGCCTTGTCGTCGTCGATCAGGGCGAGCACGCGGTCGAAGTGCTTCTGGTTCACCATCCGGCCGTAGTCGCGGGAGCGACGCGGGTCCCTGCCGTACAGCGCGATCGTCGCCTGGCGCAGGTGGGGGACGAGGCGATCGATCGTGGCCTGGGTGGCCATGAGGTAGTCGGGAGCGACGCAGGTCTGCCCGGCGTTGGTGAACTTCCCCCATACGATGCGGCGCGCGGTCGCGGCAAGATCCATGCCCTCGTCAACGAACACGGGGGACTTCCCGCCGAGCTCGAGCACGGTGGGGGTGAGGTGCTCGGCCGCGGCGCGGGCGACGATCCGCCCCACGGCGCCGTTGCCGGTGTAGAAGATCAGGTCGAAGCGCTGCTCGAGCAGGAGCGCGGTCTCCTCGACCGCGCCCTCGACCACTCTCACCCCGGCCGGGTCGAGGTGGGTGTGCACGAGGCGGGCGAGCGCGGCGGAGGTGGCCGGGGCGACCTCGCTGGGCTTGAGGATCGCGGTGTTCCCGCCGGCGATCGCGCCGATCAGCGGGGCAAGTGCAAGGTTCACGGGGTAGTTCCACGGGGAGATGATCAGCGTGGTCCCGAGCGGCTCGCGGCGGATCTGTCCGCTGGAGGGCGCGAGCAGCAGGCCGGGTCCGAAGCGCTCCGGTCGCAGCCACACACGGAGGTTCTTGCGCACATGCGCGATCTCCTGGGCGACAACACCGAGCTCGGTGATCAGCGATTCGGTGCGGGACTTGCCGAGGTCCATCTCGAGCGCCTTCAGCAGACGGGGACGCTCGGCGCGGAGTCCGGCGGCGAGGGCGTCGAGTTGCGCGATCCGCGCCTCGATCGGCCGGGTGGTGCCGGCGGCGAAGGAGTCCCGCAGCGCGGCGACGTCGGCGAGGATCTCGCCTCGGCGGACGGCGTCGAGGGCGGAGGTAGCGGCCTGGTGCGCGTCGGTGGGCATGGCTCCAGGGTAGGGCCTACGGACTCGGATGCGCCGTGGGCGAACCGCCGGCCCGACCCCGTTCAGGCGGGCGCCCATGCCGGACAATGGAGGGGACGCCGTCCCGAAGGCCGGGGCGATGAAAGGAGGCTCCCCGAATGGCTGTGCTGCTGGCGGCACCGATCCTGCTGTCGATCACCCTGCTGATCTCCGGGCTCGCAAAGCTCGGTGCGCGCGAAGAAACCAAGGATGCGATGCGCTCGCTGCGCCTCCCGCTGCCGACGATGCACGCCTCGGTCGCCTCGGTGCTTCCGGTGATGGAGATCGTGCTCGCGCTGGCGCTGTGGATCCCGTTCTCGCCGGTGCAGATGGTGATCGCGGGTGTCGTGACGTTGTTGATGTTCGCCTATCTTGTGATCATCGCGCGGGCGCTGACCTTTAAGGAGCAGGTGCAATGCTCCTGCTTCGGCACCCTCGCCTCCCCCACCGTCTCCCGCGCCACGCTGGTGCGGAACGTGATCCTCAGCGTGCTGGGCGTGCTGACGGTGGTCGCAGCCGCGACCGGCGCGATGACCACTCTGCTGGTACAGGACACGATGGGATTGATCGGGCTCGGGATGGCGCTGCTGATCGCGATCGTGCTTACCGCCGCCACGATCGGGGGACGCGTCGCCGCGCCCGATGCCGACGCCCCAGCCGCTTCCGCTTCTGCGGAGCCGGTTCTAGAAGAGGACGAGCTGCTGGACTACGAGCGTTCCCCGATCCCGGCTGCGGTGCTGCAGCAGCCCGACGGCCGCCTAGTCACCCTCACCCAGCTCACCGCGCAGCGCGCGGCTCTGCTGGTGTTCGTCACCGAGGGCTGCGGGCCGTGCGAGCGAGTGCTGGACCACGCTGAGGAGTGGATCGGCGAGCTGGAACAGACGCTACAGGTGCGGTTCGTGTTCTCCCGCCCGCTGGACCAGCTGCGGGAGCGGACGACAGACCGCGTCGCCGACCACGCGCTGCACGACCTGCAGTTCACCGCTCGCACCGCGCTCGGCGGCGCG
>NZ_JAMBDS010000082.1:0-6462 GCF_025143785.1 Brachybacterium sp. p3-SID1565 | reverse complement strand
AGCGTGCGCCTGATCGGCGTTCTGCCCCATCTGGACAGGCCCTTCGAGTACGCCGTCACCCCGGCCACGGCGGCGGCCGGCCCGGGCATGCGAGTGCGGGTGCGCTTCTCGGGACGGGACACCGAGGGGATCGTGCTGCAGCGCACCGCCCGGCCCACCACGGACCGACCCCTGGCACCGCTCACCCGACTGGTCTCCGACGACGTCGTGGTCCCCGCTGCGATGATGCGCGTGTGCGAGGAGGTCGCCACGCGGTGCGCCGGCACCGTCGGTGACGTGCTGCGGCTAGCGCTGCCTCCCCGGCACGCCCGCGCCGAGAAGAACGATCGCGCCGCCGAGGAATCGGAGGCAGTGCGGGCGGCTGAGGAGGCAGAAGCAGCACAGGTGCCGGCCGAAGCGGACCCACCCGAGGGCGCGCAGGCGCCCGAGACAGGGGGGACGGAGCAGGACGGGGCGCGCCCCTCCCGCCCCGGTGACCGCTACCGCGGGCTGTCCGCGCTGCTCACCCGTGCGGGCGCGCCCACGGGCCCCGTGCCGCGCGCCACCATCACCCTGGACCCTGCTGACGCCTGGACGGAAGTGGCCGCCGATGCCGTGGCCGCCCTCGACCAGGACCGCGGCGCACTGGTCATCGCCCCCGACCAGCGCGATGTGGCGCGACTCAGCCACGAGCTGACCGCGCGGGGGGTCGCGCACGAGATCCTCGCCGGCACCGAGGGGCCCGAGAAGCGCTACCGCACCTTCCGCCGCATCCTGCGAGGTGCCACCCGGGTGGTGCTCGGCAACCGCTCCGCCGCCTTCGCCCCGGTGCGGAACCTGGCGCTGGCGATCTGCTGGGACAGCGCCGATGACCTGCTCGAAGAGCCCCGCGCCCCCTACCCGCACACGCGCACCGTCCTGCAGTGCCGCTCCCACCAGGAGCGCTGCGCCCTGCTGTTCCTGGCCGCCAGCGATGCCGTCCCCCTGCGCGCCCTCACCGACAGCGGCTACCTCACCCGCCTGGACCCGGAACCGGCCCCGCTGACACAGCTCCGTCCCCGCATCGTGGCGATGGACGAGTACCTGCGTGACCGTGAGGGCCCCTCCGGCCGGTCACGGCTGCCGAGGGAGGCCCTGCGCGTGATCCGCACCGGCATCCAGCACGGGCCGGTGCTGGTGCAGGTTCCTCGTTCCGGCTACGTCCCCGCGGTGGCCTGCACCTTCTGCGGGACCCGCTGCCGCTGCCCGCGCTGCGCCGGCCCCCTGCTGCTGTCGGGCCGCACCGGCCCCCTCCAGTGCAGCGTGTGCGGTCGCCGCGAGGACGTCTACCGGTGCCCGGAGTGCCACCGCGCAGAGGTGCGCGCCATGGTGATCGGATCCACCCGCACCGCCGAGGAGCTGCGCCGTGCGTTCCCCGATGTGCCGCTGCGCATCGCCGGGGGCGCCCACGGCCCACTGGAGGACCAGGACGTGCCCGAGCGGGGCATCGTGGTGGCCACCCCCGGTGCTGAGCCCGCCCCCCGGGGCCGCTACGCCGCAGCCCTGCTGCTGGACGCCGATGCCATGCTGGCCCGCGCCGCCTACGACGCAGATGTGGAGTCCGTGCGCCGCTGGAGCAATGCGATCGCCCTGGTGCGAAGCGCGGTTGACGGCGGTGAGGTGCTCGTGGTCGGCACCTCCACGCTGCCCGCCATCCGGCACCTGGTGGCGCACCGCTCCGAGGTGTTCTGGGACCGGGTGCTGGCCGATCGGCGCGAACTGGACCTGCCGCCCTTCACCCGCACCGCCGAGGTGGTGGGGGCTCGCGAGGCCTGCCACGCCTTCCTGCAGGCCGTCGAGCTGCCTGACGGCACCGACGTGTTCGGGCCCGTCGACCTCGGGGATCCCGATGCCCCCGGTCGGGCCAGGGCGGTGCTGCGCCTGGAGCCTCAGCGCTCCCGGGAGCTCGCCGATGCGCTGCGCGCCGGTGTCGCCTCCCGCTCCGCGCGCAAGGCTCCCGGATCCCTCCGGATCCGTCTGGACCCGCCGTCGGTGTTCTGAACCGGGAGGTTCGGAACCTAGACTCGAGGGATCATGCGTCTGATCTTCGCGGGGACCCCCGCCACCGCCCTTCCCTCCCTGCGTGCCCTGCTGGACTCCCGGCACGAGGTGATCGCCGTGCTCACGCGCGCCGATGCCCCCTCCGGTCGGGGCCGGAGGCTCACGCCCAGCCCGGTGAAGGCCTTCGCCCTCGAGGCCGGGATCCCCGTGCTCACCCCGTCGTCCCTGCGGGACGAGCAGGTGCAGCAGCAGCTGCGGGACCTCGCCCCCGAGGCGGCCGCCGTGGTCGCCTACGGCACGCTGATCCCGGGGCCGGTCCTCGAGATCCCCACCCACGGCTGGGTGAACCTGCACTTCTCCCTGCTGCCCCAGTGGCGGGGTGCCGCTCCGGCGCAGAGAGCGGTCCTCGCAGGAGCCGACGAGACCGGGATGACGGTGTTCCGCCTGGACGAGGGGCTGGACACCGGCGACGTCATCGCCACCCGCCGCCGCCCGATCGGTGCCTACGAGACGGCCGGGCAGCTGTTGGAGGGCATGGCCCAGGAGGGAGCCTCCCTGCTGTGCGAGGCGATGGACGCCCTCGAGGACGGCTCCGCTGCCTTCACCTCCCAGGACGATGCGGCGGCCACCCATGCCGCCAAGCTCTCCACCGCCGAGGCGCGCATCGACTGGACTCTTCCCGCTGCCCAGGTGAGTGCCCACATCCGAGGCATGAGCCCGGATCCCGGCGCGTGGACGCACTGGCAGGGAAGCCGCATGAAGGTGCTCGGGGTGGAGGCGGCTCCCGCGGAGGCACCGGCCGATCTGCCCCCGGGATCCCTGCACGCCACCAAGCGGCACCTGCTGGTGGGCACCGGCACCCACCCCCTCGCGATAGCGCAGCTCGCACCGGCAGGGAAGCGTCCGATGCGGGGTGCGGACTGGGCCCGCGGTGCCGCGCTGGACGAGCACGCCGCGTTCGACGACCACACCGATGCCCCCGAGGAGAAGCGATGAGCCCCCAGGACGACACCTCCCGGCCGCGCCGCGACGACCGGGGCCGCCGCGATGATCGGCCCCGGCGAGACGAGCGCGGCCGGCGCGAGGGCCGGGGCCGCCGTGAGGACCGTGGCCGGGACGAGCACGGACGCGGCGAGCACCCCCGTCACGGACGGGACGCGCAGGGCCGCGAGCGCTCCGGCTCCAGAGGGCAGGGCGGGCCGCGCCGGGGATGGTCCAGTTCCCGCCCCTCCGAGCGCAGCCGCACCGCCACCGGTTCCCGCCAGGTCGCCTACGAGGCCCTGGCCGCCGTGCGCGAGGACGACGCCTACGCCAACCTGGTGCTGCCGCGCCTGCTGCGCCGGCACCGCCTCTCCGGCAGGGACGCCGCCTTCGCCACCGAGCTGTTCTACGGCTCCCTGCGTGCCCGGGGCCGGCTGGACGCCATCCTCGCCGCCTGCATCGACCGCGGCCTGGACGAGGTCGACGGTGATGTGCTGGACGTGATGCGCCTGGGCGCCTACCAGCTGGTGGACATGAGCGTCGCCCCCCATGCCGCTACCTCCGAGACCGTGGCCCTGGCCCGCTCCGCAGTGGGTGCCGGGGCGGCCAGCTTCGTCAACGCCGTGCTGCGCCGGGTCGGCGAGCGCACCGCCGAGGAGTGGATCGCCCAGGTCGCTCCCGATCGGGAGCAGGACCCCGCCGGTCACCTCGCCGTCGTCCATTCCCACCCCACCTGGGTGGTGCGCGCCCTCACCGACGCCCTGGCCGGTCACGGCCGGGGTCGTGCCGAGATCGATGCGCTCCTGGACGCCCACAACCAGGCTCCTGCCGTGTCCCTGGTGATGCGGCCGGGCCTCACCGATCTCGACGAGATGATCGACAACGGGGCCGGCCGCGGGCATCTCAGCATCTTCGCGGCCACCTGGCCCTCGGGGGATCCCGGCGGCATGGACCCGGTCAAGGAGGGCCGCGCTGCGGTGCAGGACGAGGGCAGCCAGCTGATGGCACTGGCCCTCGGTCTCGGTGCCGACGAGCTGGTGCTCGCCGAGCAGGACGGCCCCGCACGGTGGCTGGACCTGTGCGCCGGTCCCGGGGGGAAGACAGCCCTGCTGGGCGGGCTCACCCCGGGCAGCGATGCAGAGCTCCTGGCGATCGAGGTGCAGCCCCACCGCACCGAGCTGGTCGATCGTGCGGTGGCCACCCTGCAGGAGGCCGGCTGTGAGATCACCACCCGCACCGCCGACGGCACCACCATCGGTCGTGAGATGCCGGAGCACTTCAGCCGGGTCCTGGCCGACGTGCCCTGCTCCGGGCTGGGCGCTCTGCGCCGCCGGCCGGAGTCCCGTTGGCGCCGCAGTCCGGGAGACATCGGGCAGCTGGCCGCCCTGCAGAGGGACCTGCTGGGCTCCGCGCTGGACGCTGCCGCGCCCGGGGGAGTGGTCGCCTACGTGACCTGCTCCCCGCATCTGGCCGAGACGCGCCTCGTGGTCACCGACGTGCTGCGTCGCCGCGAGGACGTCGAGCAGCTCGATGCCCGCCCTGCCGTGGCCGGCGGCATCCACCCCGAGCTCCAGGACCAGGTGGACCTGGGCTCGGGCCCCTCCGTGCAGCTGTGGCCCCACGTCCACGGCACCGACGCCATGTTCATCGCCCTGCTGCGCAAGCGCAGCGGGCAGTCCCCGCAGAACCCGTCCGGATCCGAGGAAGGACCCCTGTCATGAACGCTGCCTACGCGACCGATGGCCAGTACATCCATCCCAGCATCCTCAACGCCGACTTCATGCGGATCGGGGAGGAGCTGGACCGCATCTCCAGCGCCGACAGCGTGCACGTGGATGTGATGGACAACCACTTCGTGCCCAACCTGACCTTCGGCGCGGCGATGGTGGAGCAGATCGTGGAGAGGTCCCCGATCCCGGTGGACGCCCACCTGATGATCGCCGACGCAGACCGGCACGCTCCCGAGTTCGCCGAGGCCGGAGCCTCCTCGGTCACCTTCCACCTGGAGGCCGCCGCGGCGCCGATCCGCCTGGCCCGGGAGCTGCGCCGCAAGAACACGGCGGTGGGTGTCGCACTGCGGCCGGCCACCCCTGTCGAGCCCCTGATGGATGTGATCGGCGAGTTCGACATGCTTCTGATCATGACCGTCGAGCCCGGCTTCGGCGGCCAGAGCTTCCTGGAGACCATGCTCCCCAAGATCCGTCGGGCCCGCTCCGCGATCAGCGAGTCGAACCTGCAGGTGTCGATCCAGGTGGACGGTGGTGTGAGCCGGGAGACCATCGAGCGCTGCGCCGAGGCCGGCGCCAACGTGTTCGTCGCGGGATCGGCCATCTACCGTGCGCATGATGCCGCCGCGGAGATCGCCGCGCTGCGGGAGCTGGCGGCGCAGCATGCCGCATCCCACAACGGCCACTGAGCGCCGGCCCGCGCCTGCGCCCTGAGGAGGAGTACCCTGGTGCGGTCACATCAGTGACGTGCTCCGGGGTCGGTGAAAGTCCGAGCCGGCGGTGATAGTCCGCGACCCGCTTCGGCGGTGGAGCCGGTGGAACTCCGGCACCGACAGTCAGAGCCTGGATGAGAGGCGCACGTCCTGCATGCCGACGGGCGCGCCACTGTGCACGTCCGTCGTTCCATGCCGGATCCTTTTTCCCCGGAGCCACTGCATCCGATGGTGAAAGGACTGACATGGATGTTCTGCAGTGGCTCTTCGACGCCAAGATCGAATTCGAGGGAGGACAGTTCCTCCTCCTGCGAGAAGTGCTCGGCAACGTGTTCGGGCTCCTCAGCGCCCTGGGCGGCATGCGCCGCAAGGTATGGGCATGGCCCATCGGGATCCTCGGCAACCTGCTGCTGCTGACGGTGTTCCTGGGCACCGTGTTCGGCAGTCCCAATGCGGTGGACCTGCTGGGACAGGCCGGCCGACAGGTGATGTTCATCGCCACCAGCGTCTACGGCTGGGTGCGCTGGCGGCAGGCCCGCTCCGAAGGAGGCACCGCGGTCGAGCCCGAGTGGGCCTCCTGGGGCACGCGGATCCTGCTGGTGGTCGCGATGGTGGGCAGCACCGCGCTGCTGACCCCGATCTTCCGCGCCCTGGGCTCCTATGAGCCGGTGTGGGCCGACGCCTGGATCTTCATGGGCAGCCTGCTGGCCACGTACGGCATGGCCAAGGGCTGGGTCGAGTTCTGGCTGATCTGGGTGGCCGTCGACATCGTGGGCGTGCCGCTGCTGTGGAGCGCCGGCTACTACGCCAGCGCCTTCATGTACGTGTTCTACGGGGCCTTCACCCTGGTGGGCTTCTTCGTGTGGTGGCGGGTGCGCAGCCGGCGCGATGACACCGCCCGGCCCAGCGGGGGAGCCGACGCGCGGGTGACGGTCGAGACCGCGCACCTGGATCCCACGGTCCGCACCCGCTGAGGCCACCGGAGTCGTCCGGCGGGCGGGGGGGGGCCCCCGCCCCCCCCC
>NZ_JAMBDS010000081.1:0-7051 GCF_025143785.1 Brachybacterium sp. p3-SID1565 | reverse complement strand
CCGGGTCTCAGGCGGTGGCCGCTGCGTCCTGCGGGACGTGCTCCTGACCGTCGCGATCGGAGATGCGGCGACGGATCACCTGGAGCACCACCACGACGGCCGCCATGACCATGCCGACCGCGGAGACCGGTATCGACGGGTACACCATGAGCACGCCGGCGATGATCAGGACCACCTGTTCCCAGGCCCGGGTGCGGACCACCAGGTGACCGGCCAGTGCCGCGGCGATCACCGTCATGCCCAGGATCACGGTCACGAGGGCCGGCACCAGCTCGCCGATCGTGCCCTCGAGCAGCAGGGCAGGTTCCAGCACGAACACGAAGGGGATCAGGAACCCGGCGATGGCGAGCCTGAGCGCCGTCACGCCCGTGCGCAGCGGGTTGGAGCCGGCGATGCCGGATCCGGCATACGCGGCCAGGCACACCGGTGGGGTGATGTCCGCGAGGATCCCGAAGAAGAACACGAACATGTGAGCCGAGATCAGCGGGACCTCGAAGTTGTTGTACAGGATCGGTGCCGCCACCGTGGCGGTGACCACGTAGTTGGCGGTGGTGGGCAGGCCCATGCCCAGCACCAGGCAGGCGATCATCGTCAGCAGCAGCACCAGCAGGAAGTTGTCCTGAGCAACGTCGATGAGGCTGTTGCCCAGGCGGCCACCCAGGCCGGTGCCGGTCACGGTGCCTGCCACGATGCCGGCGGTGGCGCAGGCCGCGATCACCGGGAGGGCGGTGCGGGCGCCCTCCTCGAGGGTCTTCACTATCCCCTTGAAGGAGAGACGGGTGGACTTGCGCAGGAAGCTCAGGGCGAAGGCCACACCCACGCCCCACAGGGCTGAGCGCGCGGGGGAGAAGCCCGAGAGCATCATCCACACGATCACGATCAGTGGCAGCAGCAGGTCGATCCGCGTCAGCAGGCTGTTCCAGCTGGGCAGCTCGGAGCGCAGCAGCCCCTTGATCCCGTGCCGCTTCGCCTCGAAGTGCACGGAGAGGAAGGCCCCCAGGAAGTACAGGACTGCCGGAATGATCGCGATGATGATGATCTCGCTGTACGGGATGCCCGTGTACTCGGCCATGATGAACGCAGCAGCGCCCATGATCGGGGGCATGATCTGCCCGCCGGTGGAGGCTGTCGCCTCTGCTGCGCCGGCGAAGTGGGGGCGGAACCCGGCCTTCTTCATGATCGGGATGGTGAAGGAGCCCGAAGCGACCGTGTTGGCCACCGAGGAGCCGGAGATCATGCCCTGCAGACCGCTCGCCGCGACAGCCGCCTTGGCCGGACCACCAGTGAAGCGCCCGGTGAGGCGGAACGCGAGGTCGTTGAAGAACGCGCCGATGTTGGTGTGGATCAGCACCACCGCGAACAGCAGGAACAGGAAGATGAACGTGGAGGACACCTGGATCGGGGTGCCGAACACCCCTGAACGCGCGGTGAAGTACGTCTTGACCGCGAAGTCCTGCCAGGACTGGCCTGCCCCGAAGATCCCATAGGCGATCGCGCACAGCGCGATGATCACGATCGGCAGGCCCACGCAGCGCCGGGTGGCCTCCAGGGTCAGCAGGATGCCCAGCACCGCCACCGCGTAGTCGATGCTGCGGTACCCCATGATCTGGACCAGGTTGCTGGTCAGGTGGGAGTACTCCACGACGATGAACAGGTTCACCGCCAGTCCCAGCAGTGCCAGTACGGCGTCGTACCAGGGGATGCCGCCCTTCGGGCGGGTGAGGTGCTTCCCCGCCGGGTACAGCAGGAAGATGATCGAGGTGGCCGCGCCCAGGTGGATCGCGCCCTGGATCAGTGAGGTGCGCGAGCCGAACACGCCGGTGTACAGGTGGAACAGCGTCAGGGCGACGGACAGGCCGCCCACCACCCATGCCCACCAGCCCAGGTCGGTGCGGAAGCGGCTGGCGGTGTCGTGCTCGCGCAGCACCTCCTGCGCGTGCTCCTCGCCGTCGTGCAGCGACTCACCGTCGTGCAGCTGCGTGACGAGGTTCTGCGTGCCGCCTCCCTCAGGAGGAGTGACGGGATCCTGCGCGGTGGGCGCGCCCGGCATGCTCGTGTCCTCGGGGATCGCCCCCGCCGACGAGTCGCCGTCGGCGGGACGCGATCCCGTCCTCTTTCCTGCCGGGGTCATCTCAGAGCAGCCCCTGCTCCTCGTAGTACTTCTCCGCGCCCGGGTGGAGGGGGACCTCGCCCTGACCGAACAGTGCGTAGTCGTGACTGATCAGCTCGGACTGCGGCAGCGTGATCGTCTCGGCGTGCTCGAAGGTGGCCTTGGTGATCTCGTAGGCGAGATCAGGGCTGATCTGGGTGGTGGAGCCCACCAGCGCGGCGGCCACGGACAGTGTGGTGACCGGCTCGGTGAGGAAGTCGTAGGCGTCCGGTTCGATGGTGTAGACCTCGTACAGGCTCTCGTCGGCCACGCTCTGGGCGGTGGACTCGTCCATGGAGACCAGCTTGACGTCGTTGGTGGCGGCCAGGTCCCCCAGGGAGCCGGTGGGGGTGCCCACCACGAAGATCGACGCCTCGATGTTGCCGTCCCGCAGCAGATTCAGGGAGCTGGCGAAGTCCTGCTCGAAGGGCTCGTAGTCGCCCTCACCGATGTCATTGGCGGCCAAGATCGCGTCGGAGACGTTGCGGGTGCCGGAGCCGACGTCGCCCACGGCGATGCGCTTGCCCTTGAGATCCGCGACGGTCTCGATGCCGGTGCCCGCGAGGGTCACGATGTGGGCGGCCTCCGGGTAGAGGGCCGCGATCCACCCCAGGTTGTCCACCTGGGCGCCCTCGAACTCGCCCTCGCCGACGACGGCGGCGTTGGCGGTGTCGGACTGGGAGATGCCCAGCTGCCACTCGCCCTGGAAGATCTTGCCGATGTTCTCCACCGAGGCACCGGAATCGGTGTAGTTCACGGTGATGCCGTCGATGTTGTCCTCGTAGATGGAGGCGTACTCACCGCCCAGCGGGTAGTACACACCGCCGGTGCCGCCGGTGCCGAAGGTGAGGTCGGTGACGAAGTCCTCCTCGCCGCCCCCGCCGCCCCCGTTGCCGGTGTCGCCCCCGCCGCCTTCGTCGTTGCCGCAGGCGGCGAGCAGTCCCAGGGCGGCCACAGGCCCCAGTGCAGTGAAGGTCCGTCGTGCGATCCTCATCGGTGTTCTCCTCGGTGAGTGGTTCGTCGTTCGGTCGATGGGTACGGAAGCATCCCCAGGCCCGCCGGTGCCGACGGCGTCGTCGACCCCCGCGGATGTTCGGTCGATCACATCATGCCCTACTGCCCGGTCGGGGCCGATAACCGCTTTGTGGATGTAACGGTTCGGCCTCAGTGCGCCTGCCCGCACCACGCACCTACGTTGGCCGCTATCGGCGGTGGCGGCCCCGACGGTCGCACAGCGCATCTGCGGTGGCTTCCCGGCATGCGCGAAAGGGGCGCCGGCACGATCGTGCTGATCTCCTCGGTGGCGGGATGGCGACCGGTGCCGGCGGCGGGCGTCGCCTACAGCGCCACCAAGACGGCGCCGGGCCCGGAGGGGGAGCATCCCCGTCGCTGCCCCCGGATCACACCGCCTCCCGGCCCTGAGCGCCCGTTCGCCGTCGGCTGCCGCCGGCGAGATCGGCGATCTCGGCATCGTCAAGGGTGCGGGCACGGCGCTCGAGCTGCTCGACATCCTCCAGCCGCGTGCCTGGAAGCCCCAGGTCCTCGAACCGGCGGGCGGTGACCATCACCCGTGACTGCAGGGACCCCACCGCGTCGTTGAACGCGGCGACGGAGGAGTCCAAGGAGCGGCCCACCTTCCCCAGGTGGGTGGTGAAGGTGCCCAGACGGTGGTGCAGCTCGCGACCGGCCTCCAGCACCTCGCGGGCGTCCCGGTTCAGGGCCTCGGTGCGCCAGGTGTGGGCGACGGTGCGCAGCAGTGCCACCAAGGTGGCGGGGGAGGCGATCACCACGTCCTTGCCGAAGGCGTCGTCCAGCAGGGCTGGGTCCGTCTCCAGGGCGGCAGCGAGCACACCGTCGCTGGGCACGAACAGCACCGTGAACTCCGGGGTGTCACCGAGGGCCTTCCAGTAGGCCTTGGAGGCGATCACGCCCACGTGGTGGCGCAGGGCCTTGGCGTGGGCGGTGCGGCGGGCTGCGGCACGGGCCGGATCCTGCTCCTCGACGGCGTCGAGGTAGGCGTCCATGGGGGCCTTCGCATCGACCACCAGGGTGCGCCCTGCGGACAGGTGCACCACCAGGTCCGGTCGCTGCCCCTTGTCGCCATCGGCCCGGGTGCCGGCGAGCTGCTCGGTGAAGTCCACGTGCTCGAGCATCCCGGCCGCCTCGACGATGCGTCGCAGCTGCACCTCGCCCCATCGGCCCCGTGCCGTCGGTGCCCGCAGCGCTGCGGTCAGGGCTGTGGTGCCGCTCTCCAAGGACTGCGCGCGTTCGGCCAGTTGGCCCAGGTGGGCACGTAGCGCGCCCTCGGCATCGATCCGGGCGGCCTCGGAGCGGGCCAGGGACCGCTCCAGGTGGGACAGGGTGGCGGTGATCGGGGCCAGGGTGCGCTGCAGCTCGGCCTCGCGCTCCTCCTCCGCGGCGTCGCGGCGGGCCGCATCACGTTCGAAGCGCTCATCGGCCAGGCGCAGCAGCTGCCCGGAGGCCTCGGCCCCGGCGCGCAGCTGCTCCTCCTGGCGGAGGGTGCGCTCACGCAGCAGCAGCCAGGTGACCGCTGCGCCCAGCGCCGCGCCCAGGGCCAGGCCCATCAGGAGCATCTGTGTTCCACTCATGGGACCAGCACACCACGGGGGTGCGACGAACCAGCCGAGGCGCGGCTGAGAGCTCGTGAGCTCGAGGCTCCCGGCCGGGGCTGAGGCGCACTGCGGGACAACTGGAGACGGCCGGAGGAGATGCCGCGCACGATCACCGCCCGATCCCGGGTGGGGGAGGCGAGGTCCCCCGTAGAATCATCTCCCGTGGCTCTCACTATCGGAATCGTCGGACTGCCCAACGTCGGCAAGTCCACCCTGTTCAACGCCCTGACCCGCGCCGAGGTGCTCGCGGCGAACTACCCGTTCGCGACCATCGACCCCAACGTGGGGATGGTGCCCCTGCCTGACCCGCGCCTGGCCCAGCTGGCCACCGTGTTCGGCAGCGAGAAGCTGGTGCCGGCCACCGTGTCCTTCGTGGACATCGCCGGCATCGTCAAGGGCGCCAGCGAGGGCGAGGGCCTGGGCAACAAGTTCCTCGCGAACATCCGTGAGGCCGACGCGATCTGCCAGGTCACCCGCGCGTTCTCCGACCCCGACGTGACCCGCGTGGCCGGCAGCACCGACGCCGCCGGCGACATGGAGACCATCGCCACCGAGCTGATCCTGGCGGACCTGCAGACCATCGAGAACTCGATGCAGCGCCTGGAGAAGGAGACCAAGCGCGGCCTGCTCGAGCCCAGCGTGCTGGAGAACGTCACCGAGGCCAAGGAGCTACTGGAGAGCGGCCGGACCCTCTACCAGGGCGCCCAGGCCGCAGGCATCGACGTCGCCGAACTGCGCGAGCTGCAGCTGATGACCGCCAAGCCCTTCATCTACGTGTTCAACACCGACGAGGAGGGCCTCGCCGACACGGCCATGCAGCAACAGCTGCGTGAGCTGGTGGCTCCCGCCGAGGCGATCTTCCTGGATGCCAAGTTCGAGGCCGAGCTGATCGAGCTGGACGCCGAGGAGGCCGCCGAGATGCTGGAGTCCACCGGCCAGGAGGAATCCGGACTGGACCAGCTGGCTCGCGTCGGCTTCGACACCCTGGGCCTGCAGACCTATCTCACCGCCGGGCCCAAGGAGGCCCGCGCCTGGACCATCCCCAAGGGCGCCACCGCCCCCCAGGCCGCCGGAGTGATCCACACCGATTTCGAGCGCGGCTTCATCAAGGCCGAGATCATCTCCTTCGACCAGCTGATGGAGGCCGGCTCCAAGAACGAGGCCAAGGCCAAGGGCTGGGTGCGCATGGAGGGCAAGGACTACGTCATGGCCGACGGAGACGTGGTTGAATTCAGGTTCAATGTCTAAAAAGCGCTTCTGACCAGGGGTTTTGCCTTCGCAGCTTCTGATCTGGCTCGTCAGTCGAGTTCCGATCTACCATCAGTTGCTAAGCGTTTGCCCCGCTGACCTGGGATTTTGATCGACCTCCGCGGAACTTCCGCAGAGGCCGATTCTCGTTTCGGCGGTGCGTGGGTGGAGCGGTCAAGCCGCGTCGGTCGGCCAGCTCTGAAGCGGGTTCGAGCTGTTCGACGCGTGATCTCTTGACAAGTGCGCTGACTCAATAAGCAGCCTGACTCAAAAGTCGGTTGCCCCAACAACGCCTCGGTTCACTGGGATAGGCCTCGTTCCTCCAGAGTGCGCGTGATCTCGTCCCACTGGGAGCTCTCTATCAGTTGGCGGTGCCGGCGCAGGGCCGTCTGCCATGCCCCGAACTCCGCTGGGAGCTCGCGCCACGTGATGCCAGTGCGGGTCTTGTAGAGCGCCGCGTCGACGATCGTGCGTATGTCAGTGCGTGGCCGCCCTCGGCGAGGGACTTCTTCTGTGTGAACGATGTGCTTTATCCAGCTCCATTGCTCATCTGTGAGTCGTTGATAGTCAGGCTGGAGGCCTTCGATGTCGCTGCTGTCGTCACCGTCGCCCGTCTGGCCGTCGATTCGCACGGCTTTGACCACGCCGCGGATGACAGCGCATTCGGTGCATTGGACGGTTGGCTCAACGTAGCGAGGGGAATGCCCGACCAAGGTCTCGACGTGCTGGCAGGTCAGTTCCACTCGCCAACTGGCGCTGCGGTCGATGTGCAATGAGGGTGGGTATAGGAGCTGTCGGAGCTCATCGCGCTGAGTCGGCGAAAGTGGCGGGAACGGGCAGCACAGATGGGCGTGTCAGATGGTCTGTGTAAGCCGTACCGAGAGGAACGGTAAGAATCATGACCATGACCGACGAGAAGACGCCGGGTGGGCCTTCGGGCCAGGACCTGGTCGAGCAGCTGAAAGCCTCAGGGCAGCTTGATGCCCTGTTCGCGCAGATCGACGCGGGCGGCGTCGAGCTC
>NZ_JAMBDS010000080.1:0-8067 GCF_025143785.1 Brachybacterium sp. p3-SID1565 | reverse complement strand
ACCGGCTTCCCGGATCTGTCGACCAGACCCAGTTCTCCAGAAAGGCACAAGCCAGTGGCACTTGAAGTGCTCAGTGACCTCACGAAGGTCCGCAACATCGGCATCATGGCGCACATCGACGCCGGCAAGACGACTACCACCGAGCGGATCCTGTTCTACACCGGTGTCAACTACAAGATGGGCGAGACGCACGACGGTGCGGGCACCATGGACTGGATGGAGCAGGAGAAGGAGCGCGGCATCACCATCACCTCCGCCGCGACCACCTGCTACTGGCACGGCAGCCAGATCAACATCATCGACACGCCCGGCCACGTGGACTTCACCGTCGAGGTGGAGCGCTCGCTGCGCGTGCTCGACGGTGCCGTCGCGGTGTTCGACGGCAAGGAGGGCGTGGAGCCCCAGTCCGAGACGGTGTGGCGTCAGGCCGACAAGTACGACGTCCCGCGCATCTGCTTCGTCAACAAGATGGACAAGCTCGGTGCGGACTTCTTCTTCACCGTCGGCACCATCGTGGATCGCCTCAAGGCGAAGCCGCTGGTGATGCAGGTCCCGATCGGCGCGGAGCACGACTTCCGCGGTGTGGTCGATCTCGTCGAGATGAAGGCCTACGAGTGGCCCGAGACCCTCGAGGAGGACCTGCCCGCCATCAGCGCCAAGAAGGGCGATCCGGCCCTGGGCCAGTGGCAGCGTGAGATCCCGATCCCGGCCGAGCTGCAGGACAAGGTCGACGAGTACCGCGCCAAGCTGGTCGAGGACGTCGCCGAGAGCTCCGAGGAGCTCATGGAGGCCTACCTCGAGGAGGGCGACCTCTCCGTCGAGCAGCTGAAGGCAGGCATCCGTCAGCTCACCGTGAGCTCTGAGGCGTACCCCGTCTTCTGCGGCTCCGCCTTCAAGAACAAGGGCGTCCAGCCCGTGCTCGACGGCGTGATCGACTACCTGCCCTCGCCCCTGGACGTGCCTGCGATGGTGGGCCACGACGTCAAGGACGAGGAGAAGGAGCTCTCCCGCAAGCCCGATTGGAACGAGCCGTTCTCAGCGCTCGCCTTCAAGGTGGCCTCGCATCCGTTCTTCGGTGCGCTCACCTACGTGCGCGTCTACTCCGGCCAGGTCAAGCAGGGCGATCAGATCCTCAACGCGACCACCGGCAAGAAGGAGCGCGTCGGCAAGCTGTTCCAGATGCACTCCAACAAGGAGAACCCGGTGGAGGAGGCCTTCGCGGGCCACATCTACGCGTTCATCGGCCTGAAGGACACCACCACGGGTGACACCCTGTGCGATCCCTCCGCGCCGATCCAGCTGGAGTCCATGAGCTTCCCGGAGCCGGTCATCTCGGTGGCCATCGAGCCCAAGACCAAGGGCGACCAGGAGAAGCTCGGCGTCGCGATCCAGAAGCTCGCCAAGGAGGATCCCACCTTCCAGGTCGAGCTGGACGAGGAGACCGGCCAGACCGTCATCAAGGGCATGGGCGAGCTGCACCTCGACATCCTCGTGGACCGCATGCGCCGCGAGTTCAAGGTCGAGGCGAACATCGGCAAGCCGCAGGTCGCCTACCGCGAGACCATCAAGCGCACCGTCGACAAGTTCGACTACACGCACAAGAAGCAGACCGGTGGCTCCGGCCAGTTCGGCAAGGTGCAGATCACCTACGCCCCGCTGACCGAGGCCGAGGAGGGCGTGTTCTACGAGTTCGAGAACCTCGTCACCGGCGGTCGCATCCCGCGCGAGTACATCCCGAGCATCGACGCCGGCATCCAGGACGCCCTGCAGTCGGGCATCCTCGCCGGCTACCCGGTGGTCAACGTCAAGGCCTCGCTGATCGACGGCGCCTACCACGACGTGGACTCCTCGGAGATGGCCTTCAAGATCGCCGGCTCCATGGCGACCAAGGAGGCCCTGCGCAAGGCCCAGCCCGTGCTCCTGGAGCCCCTCATGGACGTCGAGGTGCGCACCCCCGAGGAGTACATGGGAGATGTCATCGGCGATCTGAACTCCCGTCGAGGTCAGATCCAGTCGATGGAGGATGCGAGCGGGGTCAAGATCGTCCGCGCTCTCGTCCCGCTGTCGGAGATGTTCGGGTACGTCGGCGACCTGCGGTCCAAGACCCAGGGCCGTGCGATGTACACGATGCAGTTCCACAGCTACGCGGAGGTCCCCTCCAGCATTTCGGAAGAGATCATCGCGAAGACCCGGGGCGAGTGAGGGAGCCGGGGGAGCGGGTAGGATCTTTCTCCTGCTCCCCTCCTCTCCGTCGGAGCCTGCCACCGGGGCAGGAATCCGATCCCGATCCAGAAGTACCCAGAGATAAGAAGTCCTAGGAGGACACCACCATGGCGAAGGCCAAGTTCGAGCGGACCAAGCCGCACGTCAACATCGGCACCATCGGTCACGTCGACCACGGCAAGACCACCCTGAGTGCCGCCATCTCGAAGGTCCTGTACGACAAGTTCCCGGACCTGAACGAGAAGCGCGACTTCGACACGATCGACAACGCGCCCGAGGAGAAGCAGCGCGGCATCACGATCAACGTGTCGCACATCGAGTACCAGACCGAGAAGCGTCACTACGCTCACGTCGACGCCCCCGGCCACGCCGACTACGTGAAGAACATGATCACCGGCGCTGCTCAGATGGACGGCGCGATCCTCGTGGTCGCCGCCACCGACGGCCCGATGGCCCAGACCCGCGAGCACGTGCTGCTCGCCAAGCAGGTCGGCGTCCCCTACCTGCTCGCCGCGCTGAACAAGGCCGACATGGTCGACGACGAGGAGATCCTCGAGCTCGTCGAGATGGAGGTCCGCGAGATGCTGGGCGGCCAGGGCTTCGACGAGGACGCTCCCGTCATCAAGGTGTCCGCGCTGAAGGCTCTCGAGGGCGACGAGAAGTGGGTCAAGTCCATCGAGGAGCTCATGGACGCCGTCGACGAGTCCATCCCGGACCCGGTCCGCGACCTCGACCAGCCCTTCCTCATGCCCATCGAGGACGTCTTCACCATCCAGGGCCGCGGCACCGTGGTCACCGGCAAGGTGGACCGTGGAAAGCTCGGCATCAACTCGGAGGTCGAGATCGTCGGCATCCGTCCGGCGCAGAAGACCACCGTCACCGGTATCGAGATGTTCCACAAGCAGATGGACGAGGCGTGGGCCGGCGAGAACTGCGGCCTGCTGCTGCGTGGCACCAAGCGTGAGGACGTCGAGCGCGGCCAGGTCGTTGTGAAGCCGGGTTCGATCACCCCCCACACCAACTTCGAGGCGCAGGTCTACATCCTGTCCAAGGACGAGGGCGGCCGTCACAACCCGTTCTACTCGAACTACCGCCCGCAGTTCTACTTCCGCACCACCGACGTCACCGGTGTCATCACCCTCCCCGAGGGCACTGACATGGTGATGCCCGGCGACAACACCGAGATGTCGGTCGAGCTGATCCAGCCGATCGCCATGGAGGAGGGCCTCGGCTTCGCCATCCGTGAGGGTGGCCGCACCGTGGGCTCCGGCCGCGTCACCAAGATCACCAAGTGATCGCTGCGGGGCGCGCCCCGCATCCGTGATGCGTCCAGCGGACGCTGCATGAGGAAGGCCCCGGACCGATACGGTCCGGGGCCTTGCCGCATGCTCGGGGGCGGCAGCGGGGAGCTCAGCGCTCCGGCTGTCCGGGGGTCTTGTCCTCGGGGTGCACCGGCACGACCGGATCCTGCGGGGCGGGCTGTCCGAAGCTGCGGCGATTCGTGGGCCTGCTGCGCTCGGACCCAGGGTCGGCGGGTGCGTCCGCCGCGGGCTGCCCGTAGCGCCCCTGCGCGTGTCGGCCCCGGTCGCTGCCGGGCTGCGCCTGCGTGTGCCCCCAGCCGTCAGCGGACGGCCCGCCCTGGTGCAGCGCGTCCTGGTGCAGCACGTCCTGGTGGGACTGGCCCTGGTGGGACTGGCCCTCGGGGGGCTGGCCGGGCAGCTCCGCGTGGGGGAGAGGGGCTGCGCTCTGTCGGGGGAAGGGCTGGGCGGCCCCCTCCTCCACCAGCAGGCGGCGCGCCTCATCAGCGTGGCGGTGCTCCACCAGCAGCTCGTACTGCATGGGAATGGTGGAGGTCATCGAGGTGAAGTCGCGCTTCCCTCCGCTGGCGGCGTAGCCGATGACGGACCAGATGGTGAAGAACACGATGCCGATCAGCACCGAGGAGATCACCGTGACCTGCGGCTGGGGCGCGAACAGTGCGAACAGGATGCCGATGAACAGGCCCATCCACGCGCCGCTGAGGATGCCTCCCAGGATCACCCGTCCCCAGGTCTGTCGGCCCGTGACGCGCTCCATCAGCTTGAGGTCGGTGCCCACGATCAGGGTGTGCTGGACGGGGAACTGCTTGTCGGCCAGGGTGTCCACGACGGCCTGGACTTCGGCATAGGTGGCGTAGGTGCCCAGGGACCGCGGGTACTCGAGGCGGAACAGCTGTGAGTTCAGTGGGGAGTTCTTCGGCTGTGTCATGGCGACAGGCTAGACCGGCCACCTGCTCGCAGCTGTGGAGCAGGCTGGGAGCGCGTGCGGTCCGCGCCGGAGGGAGTTACGAAGTCGTGATCGTTCGGCGGCGCATTCATGCAACATCGCGCAGTGCGGGCGTTACCCTGGGCGTAGGCGGCGCGACGGCGAGCAGCTGGTGCTCACCGTGTGTCCGGCGCCGACAGCGCATCGCGCATTTCAAAGACGAAAGAAGGACTCATGGACGAGCAGACCACTTCGATGACGCCGCTGGAGCGTCTCGGTGCATCCCGCCGCAGCTTCCTCGCCCTTGCCGGTGCCGGTGCCTCGGCGGCAACCCTGGCAGCCTGCGCCGGAGGCGGCGGTGGCGGCGGTGACGACGAGTCGGATGGCGGAGGTTCCCTCGCCGGCGAGAACGCCTCCGAGGACAACCCGCTGGGTGTGGACGCCGCCGCGCCCGTCGAGGCCGTGATCTTTGATGGCGGCTACGGCATTGCCTATGCCGAGTCCGCCGGTGAGCAGTACAAGGAGATGTACCCCGACGCCGACGTCGAGGTCGCGGGCACGGTCAACATCCAGCCGGACCTGCAGCCCCGCTTCGCCGGTGGCAACCCGCCGGACGTGTTCGACAACTCCGGTGCTCAGAAGCTCGCGATCGACGGCCTGGTCCAGCAGCTGCAGGACCTGGGCGACCTGCTCGCCGCCCCGATGGTGGACGGCGAGGGCACGGTGGAGGAGAACCTCCTTCCCGGCGTCACCTCGCCCGGCATGTTCAGCGGCAAGTTCCTGGGCATGAACTACGTGTATACGGTGTTCGCACTGTGGTACTCCGCCAAGGAGTTCGAGGAGAAGGGCTGGTCCGTCCCGCAGACCTGGGAGGAGCTCATGGCCCTCGGCGAGACCGTCAAGGGTGAGGGGCGCTACCTGTTCTCCTACGGCGGCCAGAACGCCTCGAACTACTATCAGGAGATGGCCCTGTCGATGGCCGCCAAGTTCGGTGGTCCCGAGGTCCTCAAGAAGATCGACAAGCTCGAGGAGGGCGCGTTCGAGCAGGACGCCATCGTCCAGGCGTACGACGCCATGGCCGAGGCGGTGGCGGCCGGCTACTTCGAGCCGGGCGGCGAGGGCATCAAGCACACCGACGCCCAGACCAGCTGGGTGCAGGGCAAGTCCGTGTTCTACCCCTCCGGCTCCTGGATCGAGAACGAGCAGGCCGACGTCACCCCCGAGGGTTACGCCATGACCGGCGCCCCGGTGCCGTCCCTGGACGGCAGCTCGATGCCGCATGAGGCGTTCCACGGCACCGCGGCGGAGCAGTACTTCGTTCCCTCCGGTGGCAACAACCCCAACGGCGGTGCCGAGTTCCTGCGCATCATGCTCTCCAAGGAGCAGGGCGCGAAGTTCGCCGAGCTCACCAAGGCGCCCTCCGTGGTCAAGGACACCGTGCCCGAGGACGGCTTCGGCTCCACCGCGCTGGCCTCGGTCAACAAAATGATCTCCGATGCCGGCGACAACACCTTCACCTACAACTTCTCGGACTGGTACGGACTGGGGTCGGACTCCATCACCAGCTGGACCAGCTTCCTGAAGGGTGACATCGACGCTGCGACCCTGCGCCAGCAGGAGCAGGCCATGATCGACCGGGTGCGCGAGGACGACGCCGTGACCAAGTTCGAGGTCGATTCGTGACAGCAGCTCCGGTCTCCGGACTCGGTGAGGCGGCGGCGACGGCTGACAAGGTCGTTCGCCGCCGCCGACCTCGGGTGCCCACGGTGCAGAGGATGCTGTTCTTCCTGCTGTTCCTGGGGCTCCCGCTGGCCGTGTACATCCTGTTCGTGGTCTCGCCGTTCGTGCAGTCCTTCTACTACTCGCTGACGAACTGGTCGGGACTGTCGCCGTCCATGGAGTTCATCGGCCTTCGCAACTATGAGCGCATCTTCAACGACCCGGTGTTCTGGAAGTCGCTGCGCAACAACCTGGTGCTGCTGGCGGTCCTGCCCACGGTGACCATCGTCCTGGCCTTCGCGCTCGCGGTGATGGTGACGATCGGCGGGGACACCCGTGGGGGCGTGCGCGGTGTGCGAGGCGCGGGCTTCTACCGGGTGGTGAGCTTCTTCCCGTACGCGATCCCCGCAGTGATCACCGGCATCCTGTTCAACTTCGTGTACCACCCCAATGGCGGTCTGCTGAACGGCCTGCTGAACCTCCCGCACGACCTGCTGACCCGCTTCACCGGCAGCTCGCTCATTCCCGCGGTGAACACCGCCTGGCTCGGCGACCAGCGCTACGCCCTGGCAGCCGTGGCCTTTGCGATCATCTGGACCTTCGTGGGCTTCTACATGGTGCTGTTCGTGGCCGCCATCAAGTCCATCGGCCAGGAGGTGCTGGAGGCCGCGCGCATCGACGGCGCCGGCCGCTTCCGCACCGCCGTGCAGATCGTCGCACCGATGGTGCGCGACAGCGTCTCCACCGCGCTGGTGTACATGGGCATCTTCGCTCTTGACGCCTTCACCTTCGTGTCCGTGATGACCCCGAACGGGGGCACGAACAACAGCACCAAGGTGGTCTCACTCCACCTCTACCAGACGGCGTTCTCCGACGGCCGCTTCGGTGAGGCCAGCGCCATGGGCGTGATCATGGCGCTGGTGACCATGGTGGTCGCCGTCGTGGTGATCACCCTGATCCGGCCCAAGAAGGCAGACCGATGACCACCACCGATTCCTCGCTCGATGCGCGCGGGGCCTCCTCCTTCGAGGTCACCGGCGGCCGGGGCCGTCGTGATCGTCCCGCGGCCAAGCGTGAGGGCGGGATGACCTTCACCCATCACCTGGTGCTGGGTCTATGGGCCCTGCTGGTGATCCTGCCCCTGATCTGGACGGTCTACACCTCGTTCAAGACCTCCGCCGAGATCCAGACCGACCCCTTCGGGCCCCCCGCCCAGATGCAGTGGAACAACTACTCGCGCGCCTGGACCGAGGCCCGGATCGGTGAGTACTTCCTCAACACCATCATCGTGGTCGGCTCAGCGCTGATCATCGTGATGCTGCTGGGCGCGATGTGCGCGTACGTGCTGGCTCGGTTCCCCTTCCCCGGCAACCGGTTCATCTACTTCTCGATGATCGCCGGTCTCACGTTCCCGGTCTTCCTGGCCGTGGTGCCGCTGTTCTTCGTGCTGAACAACATGGGGCTGCTCGACGGGAGGCTCGGCCTGGTGGGCCTGATCCTCTCCTACGTCGCGTTCGCACTGCCGTTCACCGTGTTCTTCCTGCACGCCTTCTTCTCCGGCCTCCCGGAGGAGATCAGTGAGGCCGCCGCGATCGACGGGGCGGGCGACTTCCGCACCTTCTTCCAGATCATGCTCCCGATGGCCAAGCCCGGCCTGGCCTCGGTCGCGATCTTCAACTTCTTGGGCCTGTGGAACCAGTTCCTGCTCCCGCTGGTGCTGAACCGCGAGCGCAGCAACCACGTGCTCGCCCAGGGTCTGGTGAACCTGCAGGCTCAGCAGGGCTACCGCGTGGACTGGGGCGGCATGTTCGCCTCGGTGGTGATCACCGTGATCCCGGTGCTGGTGGTCTACGTGATCTTCCAGCGCCAGCTGCAGGGCGG